>VGYR01000029.1 GCA_016872925.1 Planctomycetota bacterium | reverse complement strand
GCTGGCGGGTCACGGCCGCTGGCCAGTCGGTCCTTGGGGCGTGTGTCAGACTGCATTACCACGGCCTGGCAACCGCCATCTGAAAGATGCGCGCAGACGACGTGCGTGTGACGGAGTAAGAATCTAAACCGAAAGGGGTTTCTCTGCTGCCCCCGACCCAGTGCGGGTCATGACGTCGCCCACGGAACCGCTCCTGACCGCGTTCTGAATCCGGTGCCGTGGGCTGATCGCGGGGTTTCATGCCCGCGAATTGCCGGCCGCCAGGCGGCCGACGAGGGGGGTCCAGCCAGCCACGCAGGGTCCTTGACACGGGTTTTCCCTCCGACTAAGATGCAATCGAGTTGCACATGCAAACCAGTGGATTCGGTGTTTCCTCCCCAAGGCCGCGAACCATGCCGGCGTTCACGCTCGTCGAACTCCTGGTCGTGGTGGCGATCATCGCCGTGCTGCTCGGGCTCCTCCTACCCGCCGTGCAGGCCTCCCGCGCCGCCGCCCGCCGGACCCAGTGTGGCAGCAATCTCCGCCAGGTCGGCCTCGCCATGGGACAGTTCTGCGACGCCCGCCGCGGCCGGTTTCCCGACACGTCCCACAACGAACTCGGCGACGTGGAGCGGTCGTGGATCTACACCGTCGCCCCGTTCATGGAGAGCGTCGACACGATCCGCATCTGCCCCGACGACCTCAAGGCGGCCGATCGCCTGGAGCAGCGGCTCACCAGCTACGTGATGAACGCGTACCTCACGGACGAGCCCCCGTCGCTGTCCGTGACCAACCGCAACCGGCTGCGAGAGACCTCCAAGACGCTCGTCGCCTTAGAGCTCGCCGACCAGAAGGGGGCGATCTTCGATAACGACCACGTCCACAACCACGGCTGGTTCACCCCCCTCACCGTCGCCAGGAAGCAGGTCCTGCAGAAGATCGAGGCGGATGCCGCCATCCGCCGGCACGCCGACGCGTCGCACCTGCTGTACGCCGATTGGCACGTCTCCCTGGTGCCGGCGATCGAGATCGCCGGCTGGGCCGACAGCCAGACGCCCGGCGACAACTTCTGCCTGCCCAAGTGATCTCGGATATCCGTCCCTTTTCCTCTCAGGAACCATCGCGATGCCCACCTCCCGACATCCGCTCGTGCGTGCCGCCCTCGTCTGCCTGCTGACCGCCGCGATCGGCCGCGCCGAGGAAGTCCATTACGACGTGTTCGCGACTGGTTCGGGAGGCAGCCTCGTGATCGGCGGGTATGACGACACGAGCAACAAGGCGAAGGTGCCGGCCGATCAGATGCGGGTGTTCGGCGGCGAGGTCGTGCCCACCGGCTCTGCTCCGGCGGCCTACGAGAGTGAGGCCCCTGGTGAGCCCGGTTTCCGGGCATCGCCGCAGTCCTTTCTCAACGATGCTGAGCTGATGACGCCGTCAGGGGTCTTCACCGCGCTGCCCGGGGGCACTCCACTGGCGTTCTCGTTCCTGCCGATCTCGATCGACGGAACGAGTCGCAACCTGTTCTTCTGGAACGGCACCGGGGCCGTGGCCTTCGCGCCCGCGGCCGCCGACGTGACGCTCGGCCTCATCAAGAAAGGGGGCGGCGGCTGGACGGCCGGGATCACCGGTGCCTCGGCGGGTACCATCGCGGGCAACACGATCCAGACCACGCTGACGGGGACTCGGGCCGGCTACGTGCACACCCACCTGTACACCTCGATCGCCAAGGCGGGCTCCGTTCCCGATCAGGGCTTCTACCTCTACTCCCTCAGCCTGCAGATGACCGGGCTGACCGACTCCGTCCCGCTGTACTTCGTGTTCGGCGCCCTCGATCCGGAAGACCTCCAGTTCCCGTTCGACGACCTTGAGCAGTTCGAGAAGGCCCACGAAGATGCCGAGGCGTGGGTCGCCGCGAACGTGGTGCCCGAGCCGGCCGGCTTCGCCGGCATGGCGGCGGTGGTCGCCCTGCCGCTCCTGAGATTCCTGCGGCGCCGGAGCGGTTAAGCGGGTCCCGGTGCTGCGGTTCTACTCTCGGGAACGGCCTCGTCCGGCCGATTCAAGGAGAATTACCGTGATCGCCGCCCTTGCACCGGTTTCGAAGCTCGCCCGTCGTCGTGCCAAGAGTTCCCGTTTCGGGGTGCGACGAGCGTCCCGCCGGCCCGATGGCTGGCCGGCGGCAGAGCTTCGGCGCCGCCGAGAACTGCTCTTCGACCGCAGCATCGTCTACATCCCGTGCCGGCAGTTCCTCAAGGCCGATGCCGAATCGCTCGCCTCGACGGCCCCTGCCGACGCGGCGGTTCCGCTCGAGACGCGGGACGGTCCGCCGGCCGATGCCCGTGGACTCACGCCCTACCTCGCGAGCCTCTACAAGACCCGGCTGCTCACCAAGAACGAGGAGCAGTTCTACTTCCGGCGGATGAACTGGCTGAAGTTTCGCGCCGCCGCCGCGCGTGGCCGGCTGGATCGTCGCCGCGCCACCCGCCGCCAGATCGAGCAGATCGAAGGCTGGCTGACCGAGGCGGAGACGGTCAAGGCGATTCTGATCACGTCGAATCTCCGGCTGGTGGTCTCGATCGCGAAGAAGTTCATCGACGCCAGCTGGTCGTTCGACGAACTGGTCAGCGAGGGCAACGTCGCCCTGATGAGAGCCGTGGAAAAGTTCAACTTCGCCCTGGGAAACCGCTTCAGCACCTACGCGACCTACGCCATCCAGCGGCACTTCTTTCGGCTCTCGCATCGGGGGCGGCAGTTCCGCAAGCGGTTCGTCGCGGGTGACGACGACCTGCGCGACCGTGCCGACGCGGAACCCGAGCACGAATACCGCTCGGCCGAGCAGATCGACATGCTCAAGGAGCTTTTTCGAAGCTTCCTCGACGAACTCGAGCCTCGGGAACGACGGATCGTGGTCGCCCGATTCGGCTTCGACGGCAAGCCGCCCCGCACCTTCCGGGAACTCGGCAGCCAGATGGGGGTCTGCAAGGAGCGGATCCGGCAGATCCAGTCCCGGGCCATGGAGAAGCTCCGGTCGCTCGCCGAGGAGGCCCGCCTCGAACAGACGGTCGGGGACTGGCTCTGAAGGTCGGTTCCCGTCTTGCGTGGGCGGCCGACCGCCCCTACCCTCCCCGCCCCGCCTCGCTTCCGAGCGGCCGTTTCGAGGGAGGACCCTGGGATGCTGATCTCGCTCGGTGACCTGGCGGCAACCGTCGGTGGCACGCTCGTCGGGGGAGATGCGGACCGGCGGGTGGCCGGGGCGGCGACGCTCGAGACCGCAACCTTCGACGACGTGACTCTCGTCGATTCCGCCGACAAGCTCCACCTGCTTGCCAAGAGTCGGGCGGCGGCCGCCATCGTGCCCGCCGGCACCGGGCCGCTGGATCGGGCGACGATCGAGGTCGCCGACGTCCATGCGGCCTTCACGACCACCATCCGCACGCTGCGACCGCCGCGGCCGGAGCCGCGATTGGGCAGAAGCCCGCATGCCGCGATCGATCCGACCGCCCGGCTGGCGGGCGACGTCGACGTGCACGCCTTCGCGACCGTGGGCCCGGGTGTGGAGATCGGGGCCGGTGCCACCATCCATGCCGGCGTGCGGCTGATGGCCGGGTGCCGGATCGGCGCCGGCAGCGTGATCTTTCCGAACGCCGTGCTCTACGAGAACACGGTCGTCGGCAGCCGCTGCATCGTGCATGCCGGCGCCGTGCTCGGTGCCTACGGCTTCGGCTACAAGCCCCAGGCTGAAGGCTACGCGCTCTCGGCCCAGCTCGGCTGGGTGGAACTCGCCGACGACGTCGAGATCGGAGCGAACACGACGATCGATCGCGGCACGTACGGGCCCACACTGATCGGCAGCGGCACGAAGATCGACAACCTGGTGATGATCGCCCACAACTGCCGCGTCGGTCGGCATGCGATGATCTGTTCGCAGGTGGGTGTAGCCGGCAGCACGACGACCGGCGATTGGGTCGTGATGGCCGGCCAGGTCGGTGTCCGCGACCACGTCCACATCGGCGACAAGGCCGTGCTCGGCGCCCGCTCCGGGGTGTCGAGCGACATCGAGGCCGGCAAGACGGTGCTCGGTGAGCCGGCCATCGATCTTCGCGACCGCAAGCTCCAACTCGCCACGATCTCGAAACTTCCCGAGATGCGCCGCGACCTCAAGCAACTCGCGGCTCGGGTGGCGGGCCTGGAAGCTGCCGGCGGCCGCGGTGCCACCGAGGCAGCCTGACGGGATCCCCATGAACGCCTTGCACTGCAGCGACGCTCCCCTGCTCGCCGGCGAGACGATCGGCATCCTCGCGGGCTGGGGCCGGTATCCGGTGCTCGTGGCCGAGGCGATCCGTCGCCGCGGCGGCCGCACGGCGATCCTGGCGATCCGAGACCATGCGGATGCGGTCCTCGAGCCGCTGGCCGACGTTCATGGGAACGTGGGCGTCGCCGAGATCGGCAAGGCGATCGATTTCTTCCGGCGGGCGGGCGCCCGACGGGCCACGATGGCCGGCAAGATCCACAAGTCGCGGATCTTCGCCCGCAGTGCCTGGGTGCGACACCTCCCCGACTGGACGGGCCTGACGACCTTCTGGCCCCACTTCGTCAGCCGGCGCCGGGACAATCGCGACGACTCGCTCCTCGGGGCGATCACCGCGGCATTCGACAGCTTCGGCGTGGCGATCTGCCCGGCCACCGACTTCGCCCCCGACCTGCTCGCCGGGGACGGTCTCCTGGCCGGACCGCCCCCCACCGGCCGCCAGCTCGACGACGTGTCGTTCGGCTGGCGGCTCGCGAAGGAACTCGGCCGGCTCGACATCGGGCAGACGGTGGTCGTCAGGAACCGGGCTCCGCTGGCCCTCGAGGCGATCGAGGGCACCGATGAATGCATCCGCCGAGCCGGGCGGCTCTGCCCGGCGGGGGGCATGACGGTCGTGAAGGTGGCCAAGCCCGGGCAGGACCTGCGGTTCGACATGCCCACGATCGGCGTGGGGACGCTCGAATCCCTCGCCGCAGCCGGCGCGATCACGCTGGCGATCGAGGCGGGACAGACCATCCTGATCGACGAGCCCGCCATCGTCGCGGCGGCACGACGCCTGGGGATCAGCATCGTGTCCTGCCACGACCGGGAAGGCGTCCCGCTCGTCGACGCGGCCGCGCTGCACGCCGCCTGACCTGCGGATCATCACCGCGGCCTATACTCGCGGTCTGCATGATTCGCCGCGACCTACTCCCGCTCGCCTGCCGCTCGATCCTCGGACTGATCCTGGTCGGGCCGGTGCCGGGCGTCCTGCGGGCGGGAGCCCCACCCCCGATCGACGCCGCGGTCGACGACTCGATCCCGATTCCGCCCGCCGCCTCGCACCACGAGGGGCGCGAGATCGCCCAGACGATGCACTTCACAGGTGCGCCGTGGCTGGTCCGCGAGAGTCGGCAGCGCGAAGAGGACTGCCGGCTGCTCCTCGAAGCGCTCGACCTGCGGCCGGGGCAGACGATCTGCGACCTGGGCTGCGGCAACGGCTTCTACACGCTGGAACTCGCGCGGCGCGTCGGGCCGCGCGGGCTCGTCTACGCGGTCGACATCCAGCCCGAGATGCTCCGCATGCTTGCGGATGTCGCCGGCCGGGAAGGGCTCCCGAACATCCGGCCCGTGCTCGGCACGGCCATCGATCCGCGGCTCCCCCCCCGGAGCATCGACCTCTGCCTGTGCGTCGACGTGTACCACGAGTTCTCCCATCCCGAAGCGATGCTCGGGCGAATCCGAGAGAGCCTCGCCGGCGAGGGCCGGCTGGTCCTGGTCGAGTTTCGCGGCGAGGATCCCGCGGTCCCGATCAAGCCCCTGCACAAGATGACCAAGGCGCAGATCCGCAGGGAGCTGCTCCCGGCCGGGTTCGAGGTGGCCGGCGAGTTCGACCGCCTGCCGTGGCAGCATGTGGTGTTTCTGCGGGTTGCGCGGGTTCCGCCGCCGCCCGGCGAGGCCCTGAAAAACAGGTAATTCGGCGGCTTTGCCGCAGCGGCCGGCCACCCCCCCTTTTTATCCCCCCGCCGAGTTGCATTCGTCTTCCGCGTCCACGATACTGGAGGAGTGGTGGAGGATCCTGGCCGGGAGTCCTGTCGCCCTGACCTTCCGCTCGTCGTCGACAGCTTATGGCACTTCGTCCGACCAGCTTTGCCGCGGCCGAGAGCGCCGTGCGGAATCCACGTGGTGGATCTCTGGATCCGTCCGTGGTCATCGACCAGTCGGATGGCGGTCGCATCTCGACCACGGCGGGTCCGAGCAACTGGGTTCTCGGCTCCAGTGCCGCCATGCGGCGGATCGCCAAGTCGATCGAGCGGGCTGCCGAGGTCGAGTGCACCGTTTTGATCTGCGGTGAGACCGGCACCGGCAAGGAACTCTGGGCGCGACTGCTGCACCGCAGCGGTCCGCGGAAGATGCGCAGCTTCATTCCGGTCAACTGCGCGGCCCTCACGCCCTCGCTCGCGGAGAGCCAGCTCTTCGGTCACGAGAAGGGGGCGTTCACCGGCGCCAATGGTCGGGCCCTCGGCATCTTCCGGGCGGCCGAAGGGGGCATGGTGTTCCTCGACGAGATCGGCGAGATGCCTCTGGAGCTGCAGGCCAAGCTCCTGCGGGTGCTGCAGCAGCGCGAGGTGCTGCCCGTCGGTGCCAACGAACCGGTGCCGATCGACGTGCAGATCGTCGCTGCGACCAATCGTGATCTGGAGGCCGAGGTGGAGAAGGGCACGTTCCGAGAGGACCTGCTGTACCGCCTCAACATGATCGAACTCCGCGTGCCGGCGCTGCGGGAGCGGGCGGAAGATATCCCGACCTACATCGAGTTCTTCGCGCAGCGGTTCGCGGAGCGGTACCGGCTTCCCCTCTGGACGCCTTCCGCCGAGGCACTCGCCGAGTTCTGCTCGTTCGATTGGCCCGGCAACGTTCGGCAGCTCGAGCACGTGATCGAGCAGGCCTACGTCTTGCAGATGGAGCCCAGGGTTCCCACGAAGGGGGCTCGCCCGGGCTCGACCACGCAGACTGCCTCCGGTCGGCTGCCCTGCCTCGATCTGGCGAAGCTCCGCGAGCAGGCCATTCGCGAGGCCCTGCAGGTCACCCGCGGCCACAAGGCGAAGGCCGCCAAGCTGCTCGGCGTCCACGCCAACACGATGACCCGGCTCCTGAAGGAGATCGAAGGGGGCATCGAGACCGAGGGCGAGTCCGACGCCGACGCGGCCGAATAGTCGACGCCGCCGGCGGTCGGTCAGGAAGGGATGCGGCAGCCGCCGTCGGCGCACGTGCCCGCGATCCTGTGGCGATTGCGGGCCACCAGCCGATAGAGCCAGCGCCAGAGCGGCAGCGTGCCGGGCACGTGCAATGGCACGGCCAGCGGCCAGAGTGCCACGAGCCTCCGTGACAGGTACCGCACGGCCGAGGCGCCCCGCCAGATCCGGCCCTGCCGATCGACGACGACCATCTCCTCGAGGAGCTGTTCGGGCGGAATCTCCGGGAATTCGTCCGCGACGCGGGGATCGTGCAGCGACATGAACTCGAGCAGGCCGCACGCGTCCAGCCGCCGGAGGGCTGCGATCTGGCCCCGGCAGAAGCGACAGTGGCCGTCGAACAGGACCGTATCCCGGGAGGGACGAGTGCGGCTGCGAGGATGAACCTCATCGACGGTCATGGTTCACGCCCCGCCGGGCTTCACCAGTGGCCGGCCGCCGGCATCTTCGTGGGGAGCGGCGGCGCCTTCTTCTGGAGGTTCGAGAAGTGCAGGATCGTCACCGCCCCCACGGAAATCAGCGTCCAGGGCACCCAGTCCGGCGCCGAAATCATCCGGGGCGGAGCCTTCCCGTCGATGGAGGAGATCACCGCGGAGTCGACCAGCAGAAACTCGATGCCCATCAGGCACGAAAAGATTCCGATCGCCAGGCAGAAGCTCTTCCACATCGCCGCACCCGCACCTCAGCAGGCTGCCGATCCACGTCACCGTGACGGGCCTCGACTCCTTCACGTGGTGAATCGTCATCGGCCCTCCGGCTCATGAGCGGCTTCGCGGCCGGGGGGATCCAGAGCGGTCGCACCGGTTCTGACGGCCTTCGGCACGGTCAGGCCTCGACGGCCAGCTCGCCGTCGGCGGCGGCCGCAGGCCGGGACCGCCTCGGCTCCGCGTCGGTGCCGGGCACGAGCTGGGGGGCGTCGGTCGATGCGTCGACGATCTCCTTGAGTTCAACGCCATCGATGACTTCGCACTCCATCAGCCGCCTGGTCACCGCCTCGAGGGCTCCCCGCCGCGTCTCGATGATCCGCCGCACACGGTTCATCGCGTCGTCGATGATCCGCCGCACTTCCTGGTCGATCTCGCGGGCCGTCTGCTCGCTGTGGCTGCGGGCCGCGGGCAGGTCGCCCCCCGCCGTCGCCAGGAACGGCGATCGCGGGCTCTCCCGATACGTCACGCGGCCCAGCCGGCTCATGCCGTAGTCCATCACCATCGAGCGGGCGATCTCGCTGGCCCGCTCCAGGTCGTTCTGGGCACCGGTCGACACGTCGGCGTAGACGGCCTCCTCGGCGATCGTCCCCGCGAGCAGCACCTGGATCCGGCTCTCCAGCTCGCTCTGGGTGAGCAGGTAGCGGTCGTCCTCGGGCCGCTGCATCGTGTAGCCGAGGGCCGCGAGGCCTCGCGGGATGATCGACACCTTGTGCACGGGATCGGTGTTGGGAAGCGAGTAGGCAACCAGGGCATGGGCCGCCTCGTGGTAGGCGACCCGCTTTTTCTCATCTTCGTGGATCACCCGCTTCTTCTTCTCGAGCCCTGCGGTGACCCGCTCCACCCCCTCGTTGAACTCGTCCATGCCGACGGCCGGCTTGTCTTTCCGGGCCGCCAGCAGCGCCGCCTCGTTGACGAGGTTGGCGAGGTCGGCTCCCACGAAGCCCGAGGTGATCCGGGCGACCTGGCCGAGTTCGACGGCCGGATCGAGCTTCACCTTCGCGACGTGGACCCGGAGGATCGACTCGCGGCCGCGGACGTCGGGACGATCCACCAGCACGTGCCGGTCGAAGCGGCCGGGCCTGAGCAGCGCGGGATCGAGCGTCTCGGGGCGATTGGTCGCCGCGAGCACGATCACGCCGGAGTTGCTGCCGAATCCGTCCATCTCCACCAGCAGGGCATTGAGGGTCTGCTCCCGCTCGTCGTGGCCGCCGACGACGCTCGTCCCCCGGGTCTTGCCCAGGGCGTCGAGCTCGTCGATGAAGATGATGCAGGGGGCCTTGGCCGCCGCCTGCTGGAACATGTCGCGGACCCGTGCCGCTCCCACGCCCACGAACATCTCCACGAAGTCGCTGCCCGAGAGCCCGAAGAAGGGGACGCCTGCCTCGCCGGCGATCGCCTTGGCCAACAGCGTCTTGCCCGTTCCCGGCGGCCCCACCAGCAACACCCCCTTGGGAATGTGGCCGCCGAGCACCTGGTATTTCTCGGGGCTCCGCAGGAACTCCACCACCTCCCGGAGCTCCTCCACGGCCTCGTCGATGCCGGCCACGTCGTCGAAGGTGATCCCGAGATCCTCCTGGGCGTACATCTTGCCGCGGCTGCGGCCGAAGGCCATCGGGCTGCCCGCGCCACCGATGCGCCGCATGAGCAGGAAGAACAGGAACCCGAACAGGCCCGTCAGCACCAGCATGGGAAGCCAGTTCTTCCACGGACTCGGCGGCTCCTCGTAGCGGAAGGGCACGCCGTGCTCCGTGAGCAGCCGCATCAGATCCGACTCGGAGTTCTCGCTCGGCAGCTTCGCGACGCGAAATCGCCGCTCGCCCGGAGTCGCCATGCCGATCGTCCGCGCCAGCGGCTCGGGTTCAACGCGGCCGACCCGGGGGGCCTCCCGCACCTTGCCGGACACCTGGAACGCTCCGATGACGACGTCGTGGAGTTCGCCGTAGCGGCGCATGCCGTCGGCCGAATCCCCCGGCGGCTCGACCTCCACGTAGCCGCCGTCTTCGGCCTTGGTCGCGGCGATCAGCCGCTGCAGGTCGCTGTAGGAGAACTGGAGCTCCGGGGAGACTCCCACCAGGCTCAGCGCGAAGAGGCTCGCCACCGCCGCAGCCACCAGCGACCAGGCGAGATTGCCCCCCAGTGCCGGCTTGCGATCGCTGGGACGTTTGGGGAGGTCGCGCTTCCTGGCCATACGTTCGCCGGCGGGGCGGGCTCGCCGGTGGTGGCGGAAACCGCGCAGAAAAAAGCTTGTTTCTGCATCGTACGCCGGGACGGTTCCTGGGACAAACGACACCACCTGCCTCCGAAGCTGAGGCAAAGCGCGGCGAGAAGGTACGTTCTGGAAGTTCCGGCCGTCACGCCGTACACTCCCTTCAGCGAAGATGCCTGAGTTTTGTGCCGAATTTCTGCCGTCAACGATGACACACGGTCCCTCGCAAGAGGGAGCGCGCCTGCCGCGTTCCCCGTGGGATAGCCCCGCACCGGTCCCGGGGCGGGTGCGGATCGCCGTCCTCGGCTCGACCGGCAGCATCGGGACCAGCACGCTCGACGTCATCGAGGCATCGGCCGGCCAGTTCTCCGCCTGGCTGCTGGCCGCCCACCGCAGCGTCGGGCCGCTCCTCGAACAGGCCCGGCGGCTGCGACCGACCTGGGTGGTGGTCGTCGACGAGGCGGCGGCGGCTGGAATCCGGGCAGGCGACCTGCCCGCAGGCACGCGGCTCGCAGTCGGGTCGGCCGCGCTGGCCGAACTCGTCGCTGCCCCGGCCGTGGACCGCGTGGTGTCGGCGATCGTCGGGGCTGCCGGGCTCGACAGCACCTGGGCCGCGATCGACGCGGGCAAGACCGTGGCCTTGGCCAACAAGGAAACGCTCGTGATGGCCGGCCCGTTGGTGATGCGGCGGGCCCGCGAGACGGGAGCCACGATCCTGCCGGTCGACAGCGAACATTCGGCGATCCATCAGGCGCTGGCCGCCGGCCGTGCCGACGAGGTTCGCCGGATCATCCTCACCGCCAGCGGCGGCCCGTTCCGCACGCGACCGCAGCACACGCTCGCAGCGGCGACGCCCGAGGAGGCGCTGCGGCACCCGACCTGGTCGATGGGTCCCAAGATCACCATCGACTCCGCGACGATGATGAACAAGGCCCTGGAACTGATCGAGGCTCGCTGGCTGTTCGACGTGCCCGCCGACAGGCTCGCCGTCGCGGTGCACCCGCAGTCGATCGTCCACTCGCTCGTCGAGTTCGTCGACGGCTCGGTGATCGCCCAGCTCAGCCCCCCCGACATGCGGCTGCCGATCCAGTACGCGCTGACGTTTCCGCGGCGGACCGACGGGCCCGCCCGCCGGCTCGACTTCACCGCCGGGATGACGCTGGAGTTCGAACCGCCCGACCTGTCGAGATTCCCGGCGGTCGGGCTGGGGCACCGGGCGGCCGCCCGCGGCGGCACCGCGGGCTGCGTGCTCAACGCCGCGAACGAGGCGGCCGTCGCCGCGTTCCTGGCGGGCCGAATCCGCTTCACCGACATCGCCGAGGTCTGCGGGCAGGTCCTGGACCGCCACGCCTTCTCGTCGGAGCCGACGCTGGACGAGATCCGCGGGCTCGACGCCTGGGCGCGAGAGGAGGTCGCGACGTGGGCGACTGCCTGACGTACCCCGCCCTGCCCCTCGCTGCGGCGTCCGGGCTGGCCTGGTTCGCGGAGAACTGGTGGGTCATCCTCCAGGTCGCCTGCGGGCTGGGGTTCGTGATTTTCGTGCACGAGCTGGGGCACTTCCTCGTCGCCAAGGCGTGCGGCGTGAAGTGCGAAAAGTTATTCCTGGGATTCGACATCGGCGGCATGAAGCTCGCGAGCGTGAAGTGGGGCGAGACCGAGTACGGCATCGGCGCCCTGCCGCTCGGGGGCTATGTGAAGATGCTCGGCCAGGAGGACAACCCGGCGGCAGCCGCGGGCGAGGCCCAGCGGGCCCGGCTCTCGGGCGACCTGCCGGCGGAGCCGGTCGCCGGTCCGCATCCCACCTGGGATCCCCGCAGTTATCCGGCCCAGAGCGTGCCCAAGCGGATGGCGATCATTTCCGCGGGCGTGATCATGAACGTGCTCTTCGCCGTGCTGATGGCCTCGTTGGCCTTCAAGCTCGGGGTCCGCGAGATGACCTGCACGCTGTCGAGTGTCCGTACCGGCGGAGCGGCCTGGCGGGCGGGGCTACGGACCGGTGACGAGATCGTCGCCATCGGCGGCCGCTCGGATCCGATCTTCAACGATCTCCGGCACGGCGTCACGGTGGGCAGCGTGCGGGACGGGATCGATTTCACGGTCCGCCGGCCGGCCGACGGCTCGACGAGAACGGTGCTGCTCAAGCCCGACACCGACCTCGGTGCACCGACGATCGGCGTCACGAGCCCGTATTCGCTCACGCTGCCGACCGACCTGTCCCGCGGCCTCGTCGGGGCGGCGGCCCGCGCGGTTCCGGCCTTCGAGCCGGGCGATACGATCCGCAGGATCGACGACGTGCCGGTGGCCAGCTACGCGGAACTCCTGGCGGCTCTCTCCGCGAAGCCTGCCGCCCCGGTGACCCTGCAGGTCGCCCGGCCGACCAAGGGTCCGGACGGGTCCGTCTCCGGCACCGCCACGCTGTCGGTCGAGCTGCCGGCGCAGCCGCGGCTCGTCACCGGCCTGGCCATGACGCCCCTGCCCGTCAAGGCCGTCCAGGACGGTTCGCCGGCAGCGGCAGCGGGGATTTCCCCGGGTGACCGCCTGACCGCGGTCGATGGCGAGCCCATCGGTGACCCCGTCACCCTCGACGACCGCCTCCGCGAACGTGTCGGGCAGCCGGTCACGCTCACGCTCACCGATGCGGCCGGCAGCCAGCGGACCGTCACCCTGACGCCGCGGCCCGTGACCTGGAGGGACGACGAGACGGCGGGGATCGGCAGTCCGCTGTCGATCCCGTCGCTCGGGATCGCGCTGCCCATCGACGCCCTGGTGGCGGCCGTCGCGGCTGACAGCCCCGCCGGCCGCGCGGGCGTCAAGGCGGGCGACCGGATCGTGCGGGCGGTGGTCACCGAGCCCGGCGAGGAACCGGACCCGAAGAGCGGGATCGACATCTCGGACCAGGAGCCCAACTGGCCCGTGGTCACCGCCCTGCTCCAGCACCTGCCCAGCGGTGCCTCGCTGACGCTGACCGTCGAGTCACCCGCCGGCGGCGAGCGGCGCACGATCACGCTGTCCCCCGAGGCGGCGGCCGACGGGTTCGTCGTCGATCGAGGCCTGGTCTTCGAGCCCATGTACCGCACGGTGCGGGCGAGCTCGTTCGGCGATGCCCTCCGCCGCGGACTGCGAAAGACCAAGGAAGACCTGTCGATGGTCTACGGGTTTCTCGGCAAGCTCACGCGGCAGGAGATCAGTCCGCGCCTGCTCGGCGGCCCGATCGAAATCGCCAAGCAGGCCGGCCGCTCCGCCAACGAGGGATTCGGAAGGCTGCTCCTGTTTCTCACCATGCTCAGCGCGAACCTCGCGGTGGTGAACTTCCTGCCCATTCCCGTACTCGACGGCGGTCACATGGTGTTCCTGACCTGGGAGTTGCTCCGGGGCAAGCCGCCCAGCGAGCACGTGGTCGGGGTGCTGAGCTACCTGGGGCTCGGCCTGATCCTGGTCCTGATGTTCTTCGTGTTCGGGCTCGACCTGGGACTGATCCCACGCCGCTGATGTTCCCCGCGGCCGTCAGGGCGATCGTGTTCGACGTGGTCGGGACGCTCGTCGAGCCGCATCCGGCGGTGGCCGACGCCTACCACCGGGCGGCCGGGCGGCACGGGGTGGCCTGCGATGTCGCCGAGATCGGCCGGCGGTTCCGCTCCGCCTGGATCCGCCAGGAGGCGATCGACGCGGCGGCCACGCCGGCGTTCGCCACCGATCAGGATCGCGAGCGGCGGCGGTGGCGGGAGATCGTCGCCGAGGTGTTCGCCGGCGCGCCGGAGAGCGACGCGATCTTCATCGACCTCTGGGAGTCGTTCGCCAGGCCCGCCGCCTGGCGGCCGCTGCCGGCAGGCGTGCACCTCGCCCGGGCCGCCCGCGACGCCGGCCTGACGGTGGCCCTGGCGAGCAACTTTGACGGACGCCTCTTTCCCCTCGCCCGGGCGATCGAGCCGCTGTCGTGGGCCGAGCACGTGTTCGTCTCGGCGGAGATCGGCTGGCGGAAGCCGGCCGCCGAGTTCTTCCGCGTGGTGGAGGGCCGGCTCGGGCTCACCGCGCCCGAAGTGTTGATCGTGGGGGACGATCCCGAACTCGACGTCGCCGCCGGCCGCCGCGCGGGATGGCACGCGTGGGACGTGGCCACCGCTTCAGCGACGAGCCGGGGCCGGGCGTAGCGGCGGGATACCCTCGAGGCCCCCGGATCACTGCCGGTCGGCACCCGTGTCGAGCACCGCCATGAAGGCCTTCTGCGGAATGTCGACGGAGCCGATGCTCTTCATCCGCTTCTTGCCCTCCTTCTGCTTCGCCCAGAGCTTCTTCTTCCGGGAGATGTCGCCGCCGTAGCACTTGGCCGTCACGTTCTTGCGCATCGCGGAGATGGTCTCGCGGGCGATCACCTTGGTGCCGATCGCCGCCTGCAGGGCGATCTCGAACATGTGGCGGTCGATCTCGCCACGGAGTTTCTTGACGATCGCCCGGCCGCGACGGTCCGCATCACGGCGGTCGCAGATGATCGACAGGGCGTCGACCTTCTTGCCCCCCACGAGGATGTCGAGCCGCACCAGATCGGCCGGAAAATACCCCACGAGCTCGTAGTCCATCGTGCCGTAGCCGCGGGTCACGCTCTTGAGCTTGTCGTGGAGGTCGTAGATCACCTCGCCGAGCGGCAGGTCGAAGGTGAGCATGGCCCGCGTGGGGGAGAGGTATTCGGTCTTGAGGTAGGTGCCCCGGCGGTCGGTGCACAGCTGCATCACCGGGCCGATCTGCTCGACCGGCACGAGAAAGTTGGTCCGCACGATCGGCTGCAGGAATTCCTCGATCAACCCCGTGTCGGGCACGTCCTGCGGATTGGTGATGTCGATCGTCTCGCCGGTCGTCTGCTTGATCTTGTAGGTCACGTTCGGCGCGGTCTGCACCAGATCGAGGTCGTGCTCCTTCTCCAGCCGCTGCTGGATGATCTCCATGTGGAGCAGGCCCAGGAAGCCGCACCGGAATCCGAACCCGAGGGCCTCGCTCGACTCCGGCGCGTACTCGAAGGACGGGTCGTTGATCGCGAGCTTCTCGAGCGCGTCGCGGAGCTCCTCGAAGTTCTCCCCCTCGCTGGGATACAGCCCGCAATACACCATCCGCTGCGGCGGCTTATAGCCCGGCAACGGCGCCGCGGCCTGATCGCCGGGGACCGTCACGGTGTCGCCGATGTGGACCTGCTTGACGTCCTTGATGTTGCAGACCAGATAGCCCACCTGCCCGGCGGAGAGCGTGTCGCAGGCCCGCCGCTGCGGGACGAACTGCCCCAGCTCCAGCACCTCGTGCGTCGTGCCCGTCTCCAGGAAGCGGATCTTCTGCCCCTTGGTGATCGTGCCGTCGACGATCCGCACGTAGGTGATCGCGCCGCGGTAGCTGTCGTAGTGGCTGTCGAAGATCATCGCCCGCAGGGTCGCGGCCGGGTCCCCCTGCGGGGGCGGAATCCGGTCGATGATCGCCGCCAGCAGTTCGTCGATGCCGATCCCCGTCTTGGCACTCGCCCGGATCACCTCGGTGGGGTCGACGGCGAGGCTCTGCTCCATCTCGAGGAGCACCTCGTCGACACGGGCATGCACGAGGTCGACCTTGTTGATCACCGGCACGATCGTGAGGTTCTGGTTGATCGCCGCGTAGGCGTTGGCCACCGTCTGGGCCTCGACGCCCTGGAAGGCGTCGACGAGCAAAAGCGCGCCCTCGCAGCATGCCAGGCTGCGGGAGACCTCGTAGTGAAAGTCGACGTGTCCGGGGGTGTCGATCAGGTTCAGCTCGTAGCGTTCACCGCCGTGCCGAAACTCCATCCGCACCGCCCGGGCCTTGATCGTGATCCCCCGCTGCCGCTCGAGCTCCATGTCGTCGAGCATCTGGTCCTTCAGTTGACGCTTGTCCACCGTGCCCGTCCGTTCGAGCAGCCGGTCGGCGAGCGTGCTCTTGCCGTGGTCGATGTGGGCGATGATCGAAAAGTTGCGGATGTGCTTGCAGTCCATGCCGAGAGTGTACCGTGCGCGGCGCTGGTTTCGTGACACGCAAGGCCAAACGTTCTGCCCGAGGGGCGAACAGTCGGGCAAACGCTCGTGCGCCGGTCAGCTGCGCGAGCGGCGGTGGTCGAGGCGGGCGAGGCCGGCGGCACCGATCGAGCCGGCGTCGCCTCCGAGGCTCGCGTAGCGGATCGTCGTCCGCTCGGCGAGCACCGGAAACGCCCGGTCACGAACCTCCTGCCGCACGCGCTCGAGGAACGCACGGCCCACCGGATTCGCCTCCCGGCCGAACGTCATCGCCCCGCCGATCACGACCACCTCGGGGTCGACCGCGTGCATCAGCGTGACGATCCCGATTCCCAGCCAGCGGGCGGCATCCATGAGCACGCCGGTGGCCAGCGCATCCCCCCGCTCGGCCTCCCGGGCGATCACCAGGGGCGTCAGTTCCTCACCGGCCGCCACCGCCGCGGCCAGCGTCCCGCCGGCTCCGGCCGAGAGCCGCTCCCGTGCCACCGCCTTCACCGACGTCGCGCTGGTGTAGGCCTCGAGGTGGCCGGGTTGGCCGCACGGGCACATCCGGGCGGCGGCGGAGGGATCGACGAGGATGTGGCCGCATTCCGACCCGTGGCTGTGGGCCCCCTCCACGTTCACGTCGCCGATGATGATGCCGCCGCCGACTCCCGTGCCGAGCGTGAGCAACACCAGCGACGAGGCGCCCTTCGCCGAGCCGACCCAGAACTCTCCGTAGCCGGCCGCATTGGCGTCGTTGGCGAACGTCACGTCGCGGCCGGCATGCGCCGCGACCCGGTCCCGCAGCGGGAAGCCGTCCCAGCCCGGCAGGTTGCCCGCCCGGACGATCGTGCCCTGCGGGATGTCGAGCGGGCCGGGTGATCCGAGTCCCACCCGGGCGATGTCCGCGGTGGCGATCCCCGCGTGCGCGGCGAGCGTGTGCACCGCCCGCCCCATCCGGGCCGCTGCGTCCTCCGGACCCCGCTCGGCCCGCGTCGGCTCGGTGTGAAAGGCCACGAGTCGGCCGCGATCGTCGACCAGGGCGGCTTTGACGTTCGTGCCACCGAGGTCGACACCGGCGAACAGGGGCTGCTGCGCCTCGGCCAAGGGCAGGAGAACCCGGTCGGCCGCCATCACTCGGGGAGCCGGGCCATCTCGACGGGCGATGTCGGGCTCGTGCAGGCCTTCATGAACTCCACCAGCGCCTCCTTCTCCGTGGCCGTGAGGTTGAGCGGCTTGATCTTGTCGCTGAGCGCGGGATTGGGATGGCCGCCCTTGTCGTACCACTCCACGACCTCTTCCAGCGTCGCGACCGACCCGTCGTGCATGTAGGGAGCGGTGAGGGCCGCGTTGCGGACCGTGGGCGTCTTGAAGGCGCCCCGGTCGGCCTCGTCCTTGGTGACCACGAAGCGGCCCAGGTCCGGCTCCGCCTTGTCCATCCCGATGCCCAGATTGTGGTACTTCTCGTCCGCCAGGTTCGCCCCCACGTGGCAGGCGGTGCAGTTGGCCTTGCCGAAGAACAGCTCCCGCCCCTGCTTGGCCGCGTCACTCAAGGGGTGCTTCTCCGCGGCCTCCTTGGCCGCCGCGTACTTCGCGGCGAGGTCTGGATCATCGGCGATGTCGTCCTCGTCCATCGCGGAGAAGGGCAGGAGTTGCTCGTGGTAGTCGTAGGGCGACGGTGACGTCACGATCGACCGTTCGAAGGCGGCGATCGCCTCGCCGACCCGGTCGATGGTCACCTCGCCGAAGATCGCGTCGAACTGCTTCTTGTAGACGGGGATTTCCGAGAGCCGCTGGACCACCCCCTCGTGCGTGAAGCCCATCTCGATCGGGTTCTGGATCGGCCCCACCGCCTGTGCCTCGAGCGAATCGACGCGTCCGTCCCAGAATTGCTTCCCCGAAAGGATGCGATTGAACGAGACCGGGGAGTTGCGCCCCCCGAGCTGTCCCCGGATCCCGACGCCGGTCTTCGTGTGGGCGGTGTAGCCCTCCGCCGGATTGTGGCAGCTGGCGCAGCTGACCGTGGAGTCGGCGGAGAGCCGGGTGTCGAAGTAGAGCTGGCGGCCGAGTTCGATCTTGGCCCGGGTCATCGGGTTGGCATCGAGGCCGGTGACCTGGGAGGCACCCTGAGAGAGGCCCAGCGGCAGAATCGGCTCGAGCACGCGGAAGTTCCTCGGGTCGGCGAGCCAGCGGTCGATGTCAGCCAGCGTGATCGGCCCCGTGCCCGGAACTCCGGCGGTCAGGGCGGGGTCGCCCAGTTCGACCCGCTCGTTCGGCTGCGGCGCCGGTTCCGCCGCCGGCTCGGGCTGGGCCGCGGCGATCGCGGAGTCGGCGGCGGCGACCCGCGCGTCGACCTCCTGCCGCGAGGCATCGATCGCCCGGGCCGTGTCCGAGGCTGCGGACACCGCCGGCGGGTCTGCGGCGGGAGCCATCTCGATCGTCTCGATCTCGACCACGTCTTCCCGCGCGACCGGCCCGCCGCCGGGGGCACACCCCGTGACGGCCGCGAGCAGGATGATGGCCGGTGCCCACGCACGACTGTCGATCGCCCTTGTCCGCACGCTCACGTGACGTCCTCCCTCTGGAAATGCTGCCGCCTGATTCGCCACCACGAACACCGCGGCCACATTGTACGACCGTGATTGCCGGAGGCCACGGGAGCGAAACCGGCCCCGCTCAGCGGCGGCGAAACAGGTCGGGGAAGGCGAGCCACTCCAGTTCACCCGGGTGGCCGAGGCCGTCCGGAAAGGCGATCGAGGCGATGGCGCCCTTCTCCATTCGAACCGCCGCCGAGCCGTCCCCGATCGAGGCCGCGACGAGCCTGCCGACGCACGGAGCATGACCCACCCAGGCGATGCTCTCGGCGTCCCTGGTGAGCGACCATTCGACGACGGCCTGCCAGTCGGACCCTGGAGCCAGCGCTTCGACCACGAACACCGGCGGCGTGCCGGGCAGCTCGGCCGCGAGGATCTCGGCGGTCTGCCGGGTGCGGACCAGCGGACTGGTGGCGATGAGGCCGACTTCCATCCCGGCCCGGGCCAGCCGCTTCACCAGCCTGGTGAATCGACGACGGCCCTTGCGCGTCAGTCGTCGGGACCGGTCGTCACCATCCGCCGATGCATCCTCGGCGATCGCGTGGCGGACGAAGTACAGCCTGGTGGTGAGCGTGGCCATGACTCGGCTGATTGTCGCGGCTTGCGGCGCGGCAAACAAGCGGAGCAGCGGTGGCCGCGACCGGTGGGGTGCGTCACGACCGCCGCCAGATATCGTCCCAGGGGACTCCCGACGCCTCCACCGCAGCCGCGGCATCCCCGCGCCAGCGGAGGGCGTCGACCGGATAGCCGGCCGTGGACACGAGCCCGGCCGCCCGGCCGCTCCACCAGGTGTTGAAGGCCTCCATCGCACGTTCGCGGACGTACTTGGCCGTCATGCTCGCCAGGGCCACGGGCAGCCGCGACTCTCCCCGCACGGTGAACTCGATCCGGCAGGCCCGGCCCGAGATCCGATACGCCGACCGCTCGGGCGTCTCCTCCTCGACCTGCACCAGCGGGGCCGCGAAGGCGCGTGACACGAGTGGCGCGTAGCGGCGGCGCCCTCCGTGACGGTCGCACCAGACCACCGCCTCGCCGGTGGCCGCGGCCGCGGCGGCAAGATCGAGCGTCACCTGGGACAGCAGGTCGCTCTTGTTCAAGCCGGCGGCGAGCGCCGCGTTGAAGGCGCGGGGCTGGACGATCCGGCACCGGACGGCGACCAGCCGGAGGCCGTGGGCCGCCAGCGTCTCGACGGCCTCTCCCGCCAGGGTCGCACACGCAGTGGCGTCGTTCTCCCTCGGCACGCCGAGCCGGTTCACGATCGGCTCCCACTCGGCTGCGGGTTGATCGCCGGCGTGGACCGCCGCGAGCAGATCGGTCCACGAACGGGGCACCCCGCCCCCCGCGCAGGCCAGGCCGGCCAACGCCCCACGTTCCAGCGCCGCGAAGCCGTCGCCGCCGCGGAAGATTTTCTTCGAGTCCCCCCACATGCCGCCCAGGGCGGCCACGGCGCGTGTCCATCCGGCGTCGGCCTGGTCGGCGCCGGCCGTCGACTCCCAGACGGTCGCCGCGACCACCAGCGGTCCGAGATTCGGTCCGTAGCCGGCCTCGTCGGTGCCGACGAAGAGGGTCATTGGTCGGCCACCGGGGCCGGCCACTGGCGGCAGTACTCGTAGATGGCGATCGACGCCGCGGTCGCCGCATTGAGGCTGTGCGGCAGGCCCGCCATCGGGATCTCGGCCACGCGGTCGAGTCGGTCCAGTTCATCCGGCCCGAGGCCCAGCCGCTCGTTGCCGACGACGAGCGCGGTCCGTTCCCGGAACCGGAATCCGAACAGCGACTCCGAGCGGGTCGTCTGCTCCAGGCCCACCAGTTCGTAGCCCTCCTCCCGGAGCCGGTCGAGGACGGGGGGGAGGCTCCGGTGGACGACGAGTTTGACCGACTGGGCCCCGTCGCGGGCGATCCGGCCGTCAATTCCGGCGGCCCCGCAGGCCACCAGATGGGTGATGCCGAAGCAGCCGCAGGTCCTTACGATATGGGACAGGTTCACATGGCTTCGCATGGCGGCGCAGGCCACGACGAGTTGGCGGGGAGCTGCCAGCATCTGCGGAGGCTTGTGACGGATGTGTTCGAAGCGGGACACGCTGAGACCCTCGCGGTACGTGGCTGCCTGGCGATTGTGCGGCACGAGCTCCGCGATGGGAATGCTCGGGGCCGCCGCCGCGGTGCTGCTTGCCGCCGCGGGTGCCGCATCCCCCGGGATCGGTCTGACGCCAGTCGACCACGAAGGCTTGCTGCGGGAGATCGAGCGGCATCGCGGGAAGGTCGTGGTGCTCGACTGCTGGAGCACCTCCTGCCCCCCCTGCGTCCGGGAGTTTCCCGGCCTCGTTCGGCTCGCCTCCGCCCGCCGGCCCGACGTCGTCTGTCTGTCGCTGGCGCTGGACTACGACGGCGGCGACCTGGACGAGGTGCTGCCGCCGGTCCGCACCTTCCTCGAGTCCGTCGGTGCCCACGACGTGACCAACCTGATCGCGACCGAGGAGGCTGACGCGATGTACCGCAAGCTCGACCTCGCGGGCGTGCCGGCGGTCTTCGTCTGGCGTCCGGACGGCACGCTGGCCCGGCGCTTCGACGACGACGTCGCGGCGACCTCGCTGGGCCGTCCGTTCACCTATGCCGACGTGGCCGAAGCCGTCGACTCCCTGCTCGCGGCAGCCGGCCGTTGAGTCGGCCCTGATGTGACCGTAGGATCGGGTCGGCCGTGCCGCCCGAGACCGTCCCGGCCCGCGTGCCCCGGAGAGATCGATGCCGTCGGCCAATCACCGGATCCCCGACCCCGGCCGCCTTGCCCGAGGCCGCGGCGACGTCGTCCGAAATCCGCTCGCGGGGGGCCGCGAGACGGTCGAGTCGATCGTCGTCGCCTTCACGCTGGCGCTGCTGTTCCGGGCATTCGAGGCCGAGGCGTTCGTGATCCCGACCGGCTCGATGGCCCCCACGCTGATGGGCAGGCACAAGGATCTCGACTGTCCCGCCTGCGGGGCCACGCTCCGCGTGGGCGCCAGCCAGGAGTGGGACGAGGCCGCCGGCCGGATCCGCCCCGACAAGCTCGTGCCGGCGGCAACGTGCTTCAACTGCGGCGACGTGATCCCTCTGGCCCGGGGCCCGGGCCAACCCGATCCGCGGTACCCGTCGTTCAACGGCGACCGCATCCTGGTCGACAAGTTCGCCTACGACTTCGGCGAACCCGAGCGCTGGGATGTCGTGGTCTTCAAGTATCCGGAGGATGCGAAGATCAACTACATCAAGCGGCTCGTCGGTCTGCCGGGCGAGAGCCTGTTCATCGCCGGAGGCGACATCTGGACGGCCCGCGAGGGGGCCGAACCGGAGATCGCCCGCAAGCCGCCGCAGACGCTGCGGGCGATGCTGCAGTGCGTTCATGACGCCGATCGCGTGGCGGAGGAGCTCGTGCAGGCCGGCTGGCCCACGGCGTGGGCCGACTGGTCGAGCGACGCAGAGCGGACGTGCCGCTGGTCGAGCGACGACGACGGGCGATCCTTCTCCGCGTCGTGTCCGCCGGACTCGTCGGCCGAACTCCGCTTTCGCAACATCGTGCCGACCGCCGACGACTGGCGGACGATCGGCGGCGGCGGGCGGCCTCGCCCGCCGGAAGCGAGCCCGATCGTCGACGTGCAGCCCTACAACACCATGCCCGGCCGCCTGCACCACGTCGGCGATCTCGCGGTCGAGCTCTCGGTGGAAAGCCGGCAGCCGCAAGGACGCCTGGCCCTCGATCTCGTCGAGAACGGGGCCCGGCACGTGCTCGAGGTCGATCTGGCCGACGGGACCGCGCGGATCGACGTGCCCGGGGGAGCCGCCGCGACGGCCCGCACGGCCATCCGGGGGCGCGGCACGTGGCGGTTGTGCTTCGCCAACGTGGACGACGAACTCTCGCTGACGGTGAACGGGCGGCGGGTGGAGTTCGACGCCTCGACCGCGTGGCGGCGGCCGATGCCCGCCGCCGGGGCCGCGCCGGTCGTCGAGCCCGCGGCACCGGGATCCCCCGGGCCCAGCGACCTCGCCCCCGTGGGCGTGCGGCTGACGGGAGGCGACGTGCGGCTGTCGAGATTGCGGGTGCTCCGCGACGTGTACTACATCTCCATGGTCGACGTGGCTCGTGACGGCAGGCCGATCGAGGAGGACGTGCTCGAGTTTCCGCTGGCCGACGGGCAGTACTTCATGCTCGGCGACAACTCGGCGGCCAGCAAGGACAGCCGGCTCTGGCTCGACGGGCACCACGTCGATCGCCGGCTGCTGATCGGCAAGGCGCTGGTCGTGTTCTGGCCGCACGCCGTGCCCGCTCCCTGGGGCATTCCCCTGCGGTTTGGCGGCTGGGATTTGCGGTTGCCCTCCTGGCCGAACTTCGCGAGGATGCGCTTCGTCCGCTAGCACGTTCCGCGGGCCGCCAGCGTTCCGGGAGGGAGTGGCACGGATGTCGCTGCTCAGCGTCGAAGGACTCGTCAAGAACTACGGCCGCCGCCGCGTCGTCGACGGCGTCGACTTCCACGTCGAGGCGGGGGAGATCGTGGGCCTGCTGGGGCCCAACGGAGCCGGAAAGACGACGAGCTTCCGGATGACCTGCGGGATCGTGATCCCCGATTCCGGCCGCGTGCTCCTCGACGACGAGGAGATCACCGACTGGCCGATGTACAAGCGGGCCCGCGATGGCGGCATGGGCTACCTCGCCCAGGAACAGAGCGTGTTCCGCAAGCTGACCGTCGAGCAGAACCTGCTGGCGATCATGGAGCTGGTGGGGATGGCGTTGAAGGCCCGCCGGCGGCGGTGCGAGCAGCTGCTCGAACAGTTCGACATCGTGAAGATCCGCCGCTCGAAGGCCCACTACATCTCCGGCGGCGAGAAGCGCCGCCTCGAAATCGCCCGCTGCCTGATCACGGAGCCGCGGATCATCCTCCTGGACGAGCCCTTCACCGGCATCGATCCCGTGACGATCCACTCGATCCAGAAGATCATCCGCGGCCTCCGCGACGACGGCATCTCGATCCTGATCACCGACCACCGCGAACGGGAGACGCTCGCGATCACCGACCGCAGTTACGTGATCCGGGCCGGCAAGGTGCTCTGCCATGGCAGCGCCCAGGAAGTGCTCTCCAATCCCGAGGCGAAGAAGTACTACTTCGGCGAGAGCCCCGGCGTGGAAGCCGCCTAGCCCTTATCCAAGCGAATTTGGACGTAACTCGCAAATCTCTATGCCGCAGCCTTGCCATATAGCCGAGTTTGCTCAGTTTCGGCGTGGTGCTCGACGAACTCGTCCCATCGGCCGTTGAGGTAGACGGCCCGCAGGTGAAGCATCGCCTG
>VGYR01000028.1 GCA_016872925.1 Planctomycetota bacterium | reverse complement strand
GCCTCTGAGTCCTGCCGGACGCGAGGTCAAACCACAACCCAGGACGGGCGACCCGGGAGACGGTCTGCGCCGACGGCAGAAAAACGCCACTCCAGGGGGAGGGCAGCCGTTCCGGGAGCAGCTGATCAGGTGCCAGAAAACGCGGCACCAGCCTCACCAGCCCCCCACCAGCTCGGAACTGCCTGCGGGCATGGTTGCGGAAGTGCCGTTGACCGGGCTATCCTCCATCGGCAAAATCCTCGCGTTCTCGCAACTGAAAGCTCGTGTCGCCCGAGAGGCGTTCACGCCGCGGGATGACGACCTCAGCCGACGAACCGCGCACGTCGCTCGGATGCTAGCCCAGCCGATGGCATGTCTGCAATCGTCTCCGAGCCCATGAGCGGCTGGTTAGCAGTGTGCCCCGCCTGCCGATACCTGCCCCGCTCGAGGGAGCAGGTCGCCTGCCGCCAGGCCGCGGTTCACTCGCCGGGCACCGGCACCGTCAGCGGCGCGTCACCGCCGGCCGTCAGGCTCATCGCCCCACTCTGCACCCGCTGCTTGTCAGTGATGAGCAACTGCGCGTCCGGCATGACCCGGCCGCCCTCCGCCCGCACCGTGAACTCATGTCGTACCCGGCCCGTCTCCGGCTCGACGATGTGCACCGCCCGGAGACAGTCGGGCGTCACGCACACCCTCACGTAGGGAAGCCTCTCGGCGGCTTTGAACACCTGCGTCTCCACAACGGAGAGCTTGACGTGATCGGCTGCCTCGGCCGGCGTGAGCGTGACCCTGATCTCGACCCCCGGCAGGCCTGACAGTTCCAGCCGCCGTTCCACGCCGGGAGTCAGCTCGGCGAGCGTCACCGCCACGTCCGGCGGCGTCCTCGTGAAGCGAAACCAACCCCGGATCTCGGCCCGGTCGGCGGATCGCGGCCAGTTTGTGGCGGCGAGGTCGAGCACCGGCACTGGCCGATTCGGTTGGAACGACAGGTCGTAAAAGACGAACGGTGCGCCCTCCGCGCCGTCCTTCGACCGAGGCGCGATCTCAACCCACGCCTCGACTGGACGCGGCGAGAACTCCGCGGCGTTCGCATTTTGGATCGAGACCGGGAAGCGGACGGTGTCGCCGGCTCGCGATGCGAGGTGAGCCCCGACGAAGATCAGCCGTTGCGGGTCGGACGGCGCGAACAGGCTGGTGCGGCTGTCCCGAAGCCCCTGCTCCGTGCCGCCATCGTACCGGCGGAAATCGAGGCTCCTGCCGCCGCCGCCTACGAAGAGTTCGATCGCTTCGCCACCCTCCGTCACGAACCCACGACGGGGCGGATTCCCCGCGGATTCGAGCGCCGCCTCGTACGCCAGCGATCGCCCGACGAGCGGCGGCGGCAACGTCAGCGACGCCCCGAGGCTGGCGCTATCCGGCGGCGCGTCGGGCCCGCGAACCCGCCAGCGAATGACCCGCAGGGATTCGCGGAGCGACCGTGCCAGCGAGTCGGCGTTGGCGGCCTCGTAGAATCTGCCCCCGGATCCCGTGGCGAGATTCCGGATGTCGTCCATGCGTGAGGCCCGGTCCGCACCGTCGGGCGAGAACCCGAAGCCGACCACGTCGATGCGCAACGGAGAGCGGCGGCGGCCGTTCTTCCGGGCCAGTTGGTCTTCCACGCCCGATGCGGTGACATAGCGGCCGCCGGTCTGATCGTTCGCTCCGTCGGTCACCACGAGGACATGGCCGGGCACGTCGGTGCGACCACCGTCGAAGTCAGTCTTCAACGCCTCCGAGATCGACAGATAAAGGGGTGTCTCGCCGCCGGGTTCGAGTGGCGAGAGCGTCATGCCGATCCGTTCCACGACGGCAGGCGTGAGCGGCTGCATCGGCAGCACCTGCTCCACGTCGTCGCCAGGAACGAGCTTAAAGGGCTGGCCATCGCGGCCCGCGGCCGCCTTGGCGGCCACGCCGGCGGGAGTGAGGCCGGCGACATACTTGCCGTCTTTGTCCCGCGACCACCGGGTGCGGTGGCCATACAGCCAGAGCGACACGTCCCACCGTCCGGACTTGGCGATGGTGTCGAGCAGTTCGGCGACGGCGGCCCGGCCGGCGTCGAGCCGGGTCCGCCCGTCGGCCAGCCGCTGCCCCATGCTGCCGGAGCAGTCAAAGACGATCGCCACCGCCTGTGCCTGGGGGAGATCTCCGCGAACCGTCACCCGAGGCGCCACCCGGAGCGGGGCCTCCCATTCGGTCGTCCGTGAGGCCGCCGCCGCCGCGACCGGGAGGCCGACCACCAGGCGGTGGCCGCGATACCACGCCGTCAAATCGAGGACGGCCGTGCGGTTCAACTCCAGGCTGTTGGCGGCCGCGGCGTCGAGCTGCCAGGCAGTCTCCACGGCCGGCAGCGCCACCCGAACACCCACTCGGCTGGCGACGGTCCGCGCGGACGCACTGGATGAAGCGTCTTCTGCACCGCGCTCGAGCAGTTCCAGCGGCTGGCCGTCGACCGACTCCGAGAGCCACATGGCGGCGAGTCCTTCGGGCACGTTCGCCCGGGCGGTAAGCGTGGCCTTGTTTCGCGGCGGGGCGACGCCCGTGGCCGGTGGGAGAATCAGCCGGTTGGGAGAGAGTTCGAGGTGGGCGAAGCCGCCGTCCAACGTCGCAAGGGATTCGATCCTGGCGGACACGCGCGCGCGTTCGGCGTCGCCAAAAACCACCTCATTGCTACCCAACATCTGCCCAGCCGCGTCGAGCAACACCCGTGCCTTGTGGACGCAATACACCGGTTCGTCGGGCTCCACGCTTCCCCAGAACTCCTCCAGGGTCAAGTCCGCATAGGTGAGAAGCCGTCTGTGCCAGGCAGCGGCGAAGTATCGATGCGTGGCCGTGGTGCCCTCCTCAATCCGCGGCCTCTGCCCGACCACGGGAGCCAGTTGCCGGCTCACGCTGCTCGCCCGCGCGAGCAGTTCAAGTACCCTCGCATCCCCATCAGGCCTGCCGATCTCCAACTCGGCCCGCTGACGGTCGAAGTTCGCGAGGATCGAGGGGAGTGATCGGGCTGCGACCCTCACGGCTGTCACCTGCCGGCCGACGCTGGCCGCGATGTCTGCCGCCGACGTGGGTAGCGTCGTCACGCCGGCCGGATCCGACGACAGGGTGGGCAGCACCGGATTGGTGAACACGTTACGCCACTCGATCCACCCGGCCACGGCCGCTGCGGGATCGACCGGCTGTGGTGGATCTCCAGGATGGTACGGCTCGCGGGCCATCAGGGCCGCCTGACGACGATCAAGGTCGGAGGCCCGCCGCAGCAGCCGAGTCCGCAGATCGCCGAGCACGAGCGGCACCCCGAGGACTCGGCGGATACGGCCGAGCGTCCGTGGGCTGTCGGGGGCCTCGGTCGCCAAGTCGGCGCAGTCATTCAGATACGACGACCGCAGCGCCAGAAACGCCGCCTCGCACCTGGACCGAACTTCTTCGGCCTGGTCGAGCGCTGCCGTGGCCGTTTCGGCCGCGTCGACCAGCGCGACGCTGCCATCGAGCACCTGTTTGAGTTGCCCGACCGCCAGGAGCAAGGCCTGAAGGTCGGTCGCTTTCGTGCGGATGAGGGCGCTGTCCCGGTAGTCGGGCACGCGGGCGAGATGACGAGCCTCCTCGACCCACCAGGCCGCCAGGTACGGCAGTTCCGCCCGCATCGTGTCGAGGAGTTCGATTGCCCGCCGCCGCTGCTTGGCGAGCATCTCCCGTTGATCGAACAGCGCGATGCTCTCGCGCGACAGCCTCGCTGCCTCCTGGACGTTGGCCGACCCGCCCACGAAGACGAGGTCGAGGGCCGTCCGCATCGAGGCGTTTCCCCGCTGCGCGAGGTCATCGGCATCGACGGGGCTATCAGCCCTGACGTCCTGGGAGTATGCCGACTGCCGAGACTTCGAGATCATGCGGAGAATGTCGCGAAAGGCCTCGGGCTGCCGCTGCCAGTCAACGGGATCGGCCCAGCGAATCAGCATCCGCACGAGGTGCAACTGCACCGGGTTGTACGTGACTCCCTCAGGCCGCGAGCCGACACATTCCAGCCAGCGGGCCACGGCGGCCCTGTCGAGGGCCGCATCGGAGTCGCATCTCTCCATGAGCCACCACCAGGCGGCTTCGGCGCGGAGCAGCCAGCCATCGACGTCCTCGCTGGCTGCCGGCGGTTTCGTGCCCGCGGCCCGCGGTTGATCGATGGCCACATAGCGCTCGACGGCCGCCAGCCAGCGGCGGACCTCGACGTTTCCATCGTCGAGAGCGCCCTGGGATACGTACGCCAGCCGAATTCCCGGAACGAGACGCGCGGTCGGGATAAGAGGGAGGCTGAGTGCCGTCTCCATCCGCTCGACCGTCCGATCAACATCAAGCTGCTCGTCGATGAAGGCCGTGCCTGCCGAGCGAAGCGACTCCGCCCGAAGGAGCATGTGGAGGTAGGAGGACCAGCGGAGCGGCCGCTCACGGATGGCCGTGGGCCGCAGCCGTTCCGCCGCCCGCCAGCGGTCCGCCAGCCAGGCATCATCTGAGACATCGCCGTCCCATGGAGCCTCGACTGGGGAATCCCGCTCGATCGTCCATGCGATGGCCGCGTCGTCGTCGTCGCTCGCCGCCGCCGGGATGACCACGGGAGTTTGCCTTTCGCCAAGCATGGTCCGCGCCCGATGATCGACGTGAAGGGCGAGATAGGAGGAAAGTTCCCGAAGTTCGACGCGGCCATCGGCGTCCCCCCAGGGCCTGATGTCGGCCGCCCCGCGGATGCCCCGCACGAACTCAGCGACCCCGGCGCTCGATCCCTGCGCGGCGCTGGCGAACGAGTGTTGGCCTGTCGCCGCCGGGACCATGACCCACACTCGCTTCAGGCCCGAGTTTGCAAGCAGGGCCTCCACCGCGGGCGTGAAGCCGCCGTCGTCGACTCCGAGCGGCCAGTCGCTCACCGCCCGGCAGGCATCGAGCACCACGAGGATCCCAACTCGCTCCGGCAGAGCATCGCGGAGGGCGGCCAGCAATCGTTCGACCTGGAGATAGCTCTCCTGATCCAGACCCGTCGGGTCGTCCGAATGACCCGGTGGGACAACGCAGGGCCGGCCCCTTTCGTCGACCGTGCCGATGGCGGTGAGATAGACGATCGCCATGTCGCCGTCGGGTCCCCCGGGCTTGGTGCGACGCAGGTTGGAGGTCAACGTGGCGAGCATCTCGTCGGCGGTCGCCGAGGCGAGTGATGCGCTCGTGTCGTAGACCATCGCCGAGCCCGGATCCAAGAAAAAATTTCCGGGACGGGCGAGTGATTCGAGGAGCGCACGGTCTTCGTCGACCAGCGGAATGATCGCCAGCGGCGAGCGATAACTGGCCACGCAGCCCACGACGATCGGCACCTGGCGCCGCACCGTCAGCAGCATGCGGACGAGCAGGATGACCAGCGCGCAGGCTGCCGCCGTGGCGATCACTCGCCGCGCCATCAGCCACCACGTCCGCGATCTTCTGACCGGATCCAGGCCGCCTCGCCAAGACGCCCGGCCGGCCGGCGTGGTGATAATGGACGCCGGAACGCTGGGCCGCTTCACGGGATCTGGGGGCTGCGGCCGACGGCCCGCGCGACCAGATCTCCAGGATCGAGCCTGTGGGCCGGGAACGCGGTCGTTCGGTGGCTCGGCGGAAGGCGGCATCGCTAACGCTGCTCACGACGATGCTGAAGGAGACCGCCGGGCATCATACCGATGCCGCGCGACGCGCGTGGTGGCGAGTCGGTCGGTCGGCCGCCCGGCCAGTCGACGAAGATGATGGTCAGCGCTGCGACGACGCCGGCCAGCGCGAGCCAATCCAGTGCATCGGGGCCGCGCCACCCCGGGGCCAAGCCGCCCGCAGGCGGTTGGGCGGCGGAGGTGGCGGCGGTCGAAACGGGCGTTGGGTGGAGGCACTCGATCGGACCGGGCGGAGGCGGCGAGCATGGAGGGGCTGTCGCCGCGGGACGCGGGGCAGAGGGCGGGGCAGAGGGCGGGGCAGAGGGCGGGGCAGAGGGCGGGGCAGAGGGCGATGGAGCGCGAGACGATGGAGCAGGAGCGCTGCTGGTCGTCCGGCCCGTGATCCGGCGAACCTCGTCGAGCGGATCCTCGGGGGGCGGGGCAGGCCACGGGCCGCTCTCGGGCAGGGCGACGGCACCCGCCATCAAGGCCGGCAGATCGATCGGCACCCACAGCACGAGGTCCCGGAGGGCGGCGGCTTGGGCGGGCGAGTTCCGCGGGGGAAGCCCGACGCGGGCCACGGGGCGTGCGATCGGATGGTGCGGGCCGCGGGCGGGCGTGGTCGGAACGAGGGCCAGCCGTGCCTCCGCATGGCTGCGGGCCTGCGACGGTCCGGTGGCAGTCTGTGCGGCCGGTTGAGCGCTCTGGATTGCGTTGAGAAACCCTTCAGCGCTCGCCGCGTCGGCGTCTGCGAACGGTGCGGCCGGATCAAGCGGTCGCCACACCGGCTCCAGTCGAGCGACGGCCGTTGGCACTGGCTCGGCGGCAGCGGGTGCCCGCACGAGGACGCTCCGGGTGCCCGGCGGCTCGACCGATGCGGAAGGCGCGGGGATCATTTCCGGTGCGGGCAGCGGGGCGGGCGTGGGCACCATCTCGCGTTGGTCCACCTGGGGAGGCACGACGAGCCGGTCCTCGTAGCAGGGCGTGGCCGTGCTTTCGGTTGGTCGCGTCTCCCGCGCGTCCACGGGCGGCAGCTCGCGAACGACGTTGTCATTGCCCGAGCCCGCTCCCGTCGCCCCCTCGCATCCGCAGGCGCAGGCGTTACAGGCATTGAAGGCCTGCTCGGCCAGGTCGCGCACCCGCTTGCTCGGCTCGAGGAAACATCCCATGTCGTCCCGGCCGAAGGCCAGCTTCATCAACTTGTCGCGCATCTCGGGGCTGCAGCACGAGCCCCTCCTGTCGGCGCAGGGGCAATCCTCCTTCGACGGATCCTCGCATTCGCCGCCGAGCTTGCTCTTGATCGCTTTCTTGAGCTTGTGATCGTGCTCCTTGGGGGGCGCCTTGCCGCAGAGCCGATCGACGGCGTCACAGACCTGCTTCTCGCACGCCTTCTTCCAATCCTTGCAGGTCTCGCTCATGCCCTTCGCCTTGCGGGTCGCCTTCTTCTGCTCGGGTGACTGACAGACCTCGGCCGTCTGCAGCACGGCCTTCACTGCTTCGTAGCGGACCTGCTCGTCGGGATCCCCCATGGCGGCCAAGAGGGCCGGCATGACCTCGGGGTGCTCCGGCGTGCAGCCGAGGCCGGCGAGATACTGGATGGCGGCCTTCTTCTTGCAGATCTCGTGCTTGGCGGCCTTGGCTTTGGCGGCGGCCTGGATCGCGGGATTGGAGGACTGCTGCGCCGCCGCGTTCGCTCCGAAGGGGTTGGGCACTCCCATGAAACTCCAGATCGTCGTCGGCGTGCTGGTCGTCTGGGCGTGGGTCGCTGAGCCGCCCGAGATCACCTCCGTCAGCGCGATCACCAGCCCAGCCACGCATGCGCGGGTGCGCATGGGGAGCGTTGTCCGGCCAGGTTGGCGCAGACCTGCTGGCGGTGGCATGCGGTTCTTGTCCCCCTCGCCTACGCCGCCTCGGGCCGACAACGCGTTTGCCGGGCCGATCGACGCAGCACCCCCTTCTTCATCGTCAGGATCGCCTGCCGTCATCCCCGGATAGCCGGGGCGGACGGGTTGACGCCAACGTGCCGGATGTCGGGCGGGTGGCGGTGACGGCGAGTGTGCCGGTCATGCCGAGAGCGCAGGGCGCCACTGGCAGGTGGGACGCCGTGGACGGCGGGCCGGGAAACTACTTCAACTCCAGCGTCACGCTGGCCGGGGAGGCGGGGGCCGCCTCGACCGTCACGGACGTCTGCTCGGCCGAGCGGATCTGATTGCGAACCGGCGCCCTCACGGAAACCTTGTATTGCCCCGGCTCCAAGTCATCGAACCGGAACACCCCCCCTTGGCGTGTCCGGGCGGTCTGATCGCCCCCCGGGCCGGTGAGCATGACTGGGAGATCGGGCTCTCCCCGGCCAGACAGCATGACCTTGCCGGTGATCGAGTTCAGCTTGCTGGCCGCCGCCGCCCCCACCTCAAGCCAGGTCCGGGACGGCGGATCGGAGAGTCCGACGGCATCGGTGGCCCGCACCAGCAGCGGCAGCCGCACGCCCAACGGAAGCTTCGCCGAGTCGATCCGCACCTCATAGTTGACGCCTCCCAGCCACACCGCCGGCTGCCACTCCTTGGGCATTCCCTTCCCTTCCGGATCGAGGGCCCATTCGACCGACTTCAGCCCGGAGACCCCGGGCCGGCGGCGTTCCGGCGGGATCAGGTAGCCGTCGGACGAGTCGTCGGACGCCTGGATCGCCACCACGAGCGGCTTGCCCACGGTGGCCTGCAAGGACGGGGGCGCGTCCACGAACGGGGGCTGGCCGTCGAACACCAGGATGCGGGAGTCGGTGAGGGGAGATTGTGAGCCGGCGACCACCAACCGGGCCGCGGCGGAGACATCGACGTTGGCGAAGCCCTCACCCGACGGAGCGATCGTCCAGTCGTCCACGCTCGTGCGGATCGCGAGCGATGCGCCCGCCGGTGGTGATTCGAAGGAAAAGGTCACCTGCCGGTCGCTGGCCGCGGTCCAGACGACGCGTTCCTGCCCGGGATCCGCCAGCCCACCGCCGATCTGGCGCAGGACGAGTGCGACGGATCCGCCTCCACGGCTGCCCCCGAGAAACGTGTCGGCGGGGGCGTCCACGGCCAGACGCATCGGCACCGCGGCGGCCGGAGCCTTGAGCAGGGTCGTGGCGGCCTTGGGGGTGAGGATGCGGATCTGCCGCCAGTCGTGCTGCGGGCCCTGCGGCTGCATGTCAGCCGCAGGCGAACAATCCACCGCAAAGAGAAAGCCGCGAGGATAGCCATCTACGTCGAGTGCAAAGCGGGCGGTACCCTGATCGGGCCCGTTCCACGACGCGACCACGTCGTCGGTTGGCGCCGTGGCGGAGAGCGCCGCGACGGGCTTGCGGGGTACGACCATCCGGACACCTGTCGCTGTCGCGCCGTCGCCCGCCGTCTCGACGTCGGGCTCCCGGAGCGTCACCCGCATTCCCTCCGGCGGCAGGCTGGCGACGGCCCCATCGACCGGCGATAGCGACACGGTGATGGTTCGGGCGCGACGGTCATAGCGTGCGATCGCCGAGAGCACGTCCCGCGGATGCCGGGCCTCCAGGGCGATCCGCGTGATCATCGGTCGGGTTGCAGCGGGCGCCTCGGCGTCGCGAACGACCACCGCCAGATCGGGCCCGATCTCCCGGCTGCCGGGGCCGTCCGCCGTCGGCTGAGGCGCCGGAAGTTCGAGAGTTCCCCCGTCCGTCGGAGCGGCCGCGGCCCCGGAGTCCTTCTTGCCCCCCCCCGGACCGACGTCATCATCTTTGAACACCAGTGGCGCGACCTGGCCCGCCGTCGAGAGCTGCACCCCCTTGGCCCTGGCCAGCGGTTTGCCCGAGAACCGACCGTCGAGGAGTGCCGCCACGGCGTCGGCCCAGGCCCGCTCCCGGCCGTCCGGTGACGGCGTGATGGGAACCGCGTAGAGTTCGACATCAACCTTGCGGACTGCTCCGGCCAGGGGATCCAGACCCAACTGCCACGTCGTCACACGCGAGGGACGGCCGCTGAGCGCGAGGATGGAGGTCTGCGTGTCGTCCATGACGCCGCCGGCTGGTCCGGCCTGCGTGGCCCGCACCCAGCCGTCTTCTCCGGCGATGCCGGTGATGGTCCGCGTGTCGCCCCGCGCCGCCAATGGCACGCTGCGTTGCGTCGGCAAGGGCAGCGAACACTCCGCCTTCTCGGCATACGCATCCACGCTGAGAGTCGCCGTCAGGCTGGCGGCCCTCGACGGGTCGGCGGTGGTGACGAGCCGCAGGGGAACCGCCTGCAGCGTGAGGAGCACTCCACGCCACGGCAGATCACTTGCCGGGACGGAGACCCCGTCGCCGACCGCGGTGCCGTCCGGCAACCGCACCGCAATCTGGGCGGGATCAAATCGCAGCGTGAGTGCGGCGCCGACGGGCACTCCGGAGGCATCGGCGACCGACACCTCGATGTCGGTCGGGATGCCAAGCCGCGGCGGCGTCGGAGCCGGCAGGACCACCCGCAACCCGTGGCGGGTGCCGGCATTCCAGCGTGCCGGGCCGACGACCGCGCGGTCGCCCACCAACGCGGCATCGCGGGGGTCGATCGTTCGCAGCAGTCCGCCGACGCGGTCGGGGTCGGTGGTGTCGGTCGCTGCCGTCGTGTCGTCTTTCGAACGGGCGGCGGCGATCGCGGCCCGCTCGAAGAGCTTCGACATCCGTGCGGCGAGCTTGCCGGCGGCCGCCGCCGCCGCGGAATCCTCGCCGGCGGCGTTTTCCAGCGCGGCGATGGCCCGTCGCGTCGCGGCGACGTCGTCGAGCGATGGCTGGAGGATCGATGGACCCCGGCTCGGGCCGGCCACGGCGGTTATTCCAGCGGCCTCGACGAGATCGACGACGGTGCCCACGAGCGCAGCGCACCGCCTCCAGTCGGCCGCGGCGATGGTGCGCGGCGAGCCGGACGGCAGCGTCAGCCGACCGGCCACCTCGAGGGTCTTATTCACGGCGTTCCCCTCGCGCTCATCGCCACCGGGCGCGGCGGGGGCGGGGAGCGTTGAGGTCAGCAACATCGCACGCTGGGCTTTATCTGGCAGTCGCGATCGCAGCAATACGAGACGGTCATGGAGTGGAATCGAGGACGATGCTGCCGGCTCGGCGACGCGGCCGGAGAGAACCTGATCCCGGAGCGACCGCATCAAGGAAGTCTGTGAGAGCACGTACTGGGTGTTGGTGGCGAGGGGGTCGAGGCGAGCGGTGTCCCGTTCGGTGGACGGCAGCGAGTGCACCTCCTCGATCGCGGCAGTCAGCCGTGCGATGCTGTCGAGAAACTCGTCGAGCAAGACCGCGTCGACGAACTGGACCCCGGCGCCGCCGCAGAGCTGTCCGATGACGTCGAGCATGCTCCACGCGAGTTCGACGGCGTCATTTCGCGCGGCGATGGCGGCTTGTAATGGCCTTGGGGTCGCGGCCCACGCCTGCGGGATGTCGGCCGCACGGGCGGCCCGCCGGGCGTCCACGATCGCCTCGGCCGGGGGCGAGCCTGCCAGGGCGACGTTGCTGGAGGGTGACGCGCCGTCGCTGGCGGCCAGCGCGGCTTTGAAACGCTGCAACGCCGCCCGGCTGCGTTCGGCGCGGGGGCCACCCATGGCCACTTCCGTGGTCGCCACGGCGACGAAGGAGGCCGCCTGCCTCCAGATATGCGGCGCAAAGTCGATCACGGATGGCTGCGGCGTCGATGCGGGGGGCGGTCCGATCCGAGTGCTGAGGACGTGAAGCAGATCGCACGGATCGTCACTCGCGGGCGCCGGCGGCGCGACAACCGGTGTCTTGGCTTGCGACGAGGCAGCGGCGGCCGGGGAAGATGGGGCCTGCGCGCCCGGGGCAGGGGCGCCCGGGGCAGGTGCAACTGGCGCCGGGGACTGCGGCTGCTCGCCCGCCGCGGGGGCCGGCGGAGTTGTGGCACCGGCCGTCTGTGGGGCGGCTCCGGCCTGATCTGTGGGCGCCGCCGGCGCGGCGACAGGTTCGGACGGCTTCGGGGCCGCGGTGGCATCGACGACGGCTCCAGCCGCGGCCACCGCATCGGCGGCTGCCCCGCTCGGCGCGGGCCCCGAGGCGACCGTGGTCTGACCATACGCCGCGGCTGCCGCCGCCGTGGGCGAAGCCGGCGCGCCGGTCGGACTTGCCGGGGGCGTGGTCGCGGCGGGCTCCGGCGCGGTCGGTGCAACTGACGGTTTTGCCGACGGGTCAGCCGCCGGGCTGGGCGACGATCCGGGAAGCATTCGCCGCAGGGCTGCGAGACTGCTCAAGCCGTTCGTCGGAACGACGCGAACCAGCCGGATGTCGCGGGGGATGTCGCGGAGCGCGACCCGCCCCACTCCGAGTTTCCAGACAGCCGGCCGCTGGACGACGCTGCCGCCGCTCGACCGCCGCGACCATTCAAACGTCCATGCCGAGACGAACGGCGCCAGTTCGTGCAACTCGACGACGCGATCCCCGTCTCCCCAGGGGGGCTGGTCGGCCGCCCCGGCGAGGCCTTGCTCGAGGGCGGCGGAAAAAAAGGTGCGACGTGCGGTGCCGCTGGCCCCGGAATACTGGAGCGTGTCGTGGGATGCGAGCAACCAGTTTTGGCCGTTGGCCCGGAGCGGTGGGGCCTTGAAATCCTGATCGAGTTGTCTCGGCACGAGGCTACAGAGGACGCCGATACGGGGATCCCACCGCAGGTCTCCGAGATCCATCGCCACCAGCGTCGTCAAGCTTGCCGCCGAGCCGATCGACTCCACGATGTCACGACAGGGCACCATCTCGCGAAGCCCCTCACCCCGCAGGCTCGCATCGGTCGCGACGAGGCAGGCATGGCCCCCGAGCGGATCGGGCCGCTCGTTGCCGTCGGCGTCGAGCGGCGGCGGGGGCACGAGGCACTGGCCGCGGACGTACGCGATCATCGAGTCGCTGCCGCGGAGGGGAAGGTTGACGACGAACCCGTGCAGCCGGTCGCGCATCGCTTCGACGGTGTCGAAGCCCTTCAGTTGCATCAGGGAGCCCGAGAGAGACGGTGCTACGCGGCCGGACAGCGACGTCGCGAGCGCCGACGTGTCTTCCTGGGCGAAGGGCACCGTCGGCAGCACGCCCAGCGGATAGTCGTCCACCACGAGCGAGATGGCCGCCGTCTGCCAGGAGAACAGTGGCGCCACGATCAACGCGGTCGAAAGCGCGATCGCCGCGAGCGCGGTGAGCGCGAGAGCGGCGCCCGTGGCCACCCTGCGGGACGCCGGTTGGCGGGCCGCGTTGGTGCCTGACCGCCATCGATCCCGCGGCTGACGAACGGCTTCGTCAGCCGCTGCCGGTGGGTCGGCGTTGGTGGGGGTCGGCTCTGTCATGGCGGACTTGCGAGAGGTGCCAGAGTTTACCGAAAGAGCCTGACGGGGTACGATTCCGGTTTGTGGACGTCCGCCTTGGGCTCGCGTTCCTGCCGCGGCAGAGAGGTCGCGCGTCGGGGCGGATTGGTCCGTCCGTCAGCGGTCGCTGTCGTCGCCATTCGGAAGGCATCCATGCGGCATCTCCCCGTAAACTGGTCGGAGGGAATGTTCCTTCGACCGCACCACTTTCAGGCCGCCGATCGGCACGCCGCGGAGCGGCTGGCCCTCTCGACCGTGGCCGACGACCCGTGCTGCTACGGGATCGTGCGATTGGAGATCGATCCGGTAGCGCTGGCGAACCGCCAATTGGAGCTGCGGACGTGCCAGGCCCGCCTCCGCGACGGCACCCTCGTGTGGCTCGAACCCGGCGAGGAACCGGGACGGGTGGGCCTCGCCACGGCTGCGGCGGAGGTCGCGAAGCTCTCGGCGGCCCTCGACGACCCACTCCAGTCGAGTGAGCTCGTGCGGGTTTATCTGGCCGTGCCGCGCTACGACGCCGGCGGCCCGAACGTCTCGCCGCCGGGCCCCGCTGATCGCAGCCGGTCCCACGCCAGTCGCCAGTCACTGCAGGACGAGGTCTCGGGGGGCAACGATCAGGAGGTCGAGTTCCGCCGGCTCAACGTCCGCCTCAAGCTCTCCACCGAGGATCTTTCCGGATTCGAACTGCTGCCGATCGCCCAGATTCGTCAGGCGGGGAACCGCGAGGGATCCCCCGAGATCGATCCCGACTATTTTCCCCCGATGCTGTCGGTGGACGCCTGGCCGCAGCTGGGCCGCGACGTGGTGCGGGGCGTCTACGACCTGATCGGCCGCAAGGTCGAGGTGCTCGCCGAACAGGTCGTCAGCCGGCAGGTCGGATTCTCGAGTTCGGAGCCGGGCGATCTGGATCGACTCTTCATGCTTGCCAAGCTCCACGAGGCCCGGGCCGTGCTGCGCGTGATCGCCTTCGCCCGCGGCATCCACCCCCGAACGGCGTACACGGAGCTCTGTCGCGTGGCTGGTCAACTGGCGATTTTCGAGGCCGACCGCCGGCTTGAGGAACTGCCCGTCTACGACCACGACGAACTGGCCCCCGTCTTTCGTCGCGTCAAGGAGATCATCGAGGCGATGCTGGCGCGGGTTGCCGTGCTGGCGTTCGAGCAACGGTATTTCGTGGGTATCGGGCCGGCGGCGCTCTCGGTGGCGGTCGAGGCCAAATGGCTGCAGGCCGACTGGCAGTGCTACGTCGGCGTCCTGCGGGGAGACATGTCTGAGGAGGTCTGCCACCGCCTGCTGACGGGCGACAGCCACCTCGACTGGAAGCTGGGCAGCACGGAAGAGGTGGACAGGCTGTTTCGCATGGGAGTGCCCGGCCTCGAGCTGTTCCCGGTCGATCGGCCGCCGCGTGCCCTGCCCGCCCGCAGCGGCTGGCTCTACTATCGCATCGGCACGGAAAACCCCGCCTGGCGTTCGGTGCAGGCGACGCAGTCGATGGCGATCCGCCTGCGGGATTCATCGATCCTCAATCCCGACGAACTGGCCGGGCGGCGGCGTGTCGAGGTGACCTACGAGAGCCGGGTGGGCTCGCTGGAATTCGCCCTCTTCGCCATCCCCAGGTGACTCTCGACGCGGGCCCATCCGCGCGGATCCGTACGACCATGCAGGGAGCGAGGCAATGAAGCCCGAATTCATCGTCGCGGTCGTTCCACTCATACAGGAAGTCCTCGCGCTCGCGGAACGGGCGTCTGCCGGCCGGGCCGGCCCGGTCGAGGCCGAACGGGCTTTTCTCCGGTCCCGCTTCGATGCCGCGGCGGCGCGGTGCCGTGGGCCGCTGGCGGCCGACTGGGAGCTGGTGGGCTATGCGTTGGCCGCGGCCGCCGACGAACTGATGATCGTCGATGTCACATGGCCGGGGCAGGCCTGGTGGGAGAACCATGCGCTCGAGGTCGAGCTCTACGGCACGCGGCGGCGGGCGACGGAGTTCTACTCGCGGGCCGAGAAGGCGGCGGCCCTCCCGTCCGGAGATTCGCTCCAGACCTACGTCGCGGCCGTCGTGATGGGATTCCGCGGCATCCTCCGCGATCGTCCCGAGGCGCTCGACATGTGGATGCGATCGAATGCCCAACTCATCAGATTGGGCGTCGATCGCCCGCGGGTGCTTGCGGTCGGGCCGGAAGTCCCCGGCGCGCCGCCGCTGGAAGGTCGATCACAACTCATGTGGGCGATTCTCTTGACGTCGCTGGCGGCGGCTGCGCTCATCGTCACAGCATGGGCCGTCTTTCTGCTGTGAGCATCCTCCCGTCCGGACTCGCCTGACGCCGATTCCCTGCCGCCGCCGGCGGTCCACCCCACCATGCAGTCGCTCCTGAGCATCCTGTTGTCTCCCTTCACCGCGGCGGTGGCTGCGGTGCGGTGGTGTGCCAAGGCGTCGCTGGCGGCGCGGATCACGTGGATCGTCGCGCTGTTCCAGTTCGTCGTCGTGGTGCTCGCTGCCATCGTGGTGCTGCGGACGGGCGACCGCGCCGTGCTCCAGTCGTGGTGGAGCCCGGGCAAGGGGCTCGCGCTGCTGTTGTTGATCGTGCTGGTGCCATGGCTGGTGTACCAGGCAGCCCGCCTGTGGCTGGAGCATCAGGGGGGCCGCTGGCCCGACATCGCCGCGGCGTGGTCCGCCGCCGTGGCCGAGCTGGGCCGGCAGCAGATCACGTTGACGGAGTCGCCGCTGTTCCTCGTGCTGGGGAGCGATGGCGGCCAGTTGGAACGCTCGCTGCTCGGCGACACGCCGACGCCGCTCGTGGTGACGCAGTCGCCGGCCGGCGGCGGACCGCTTCACGTCTATGCCTCGCGCGATGCGATCTTCGTCTGTTGTTCCGGCGCCGGCCAGACAGCGCTCGCCGCCGCCGCCGTGAAGGCGGCCTCGGTCGACGGCACTGCGGTCGGGGTCGAGCTGGATCCGGCGGATGCCGCGGCCAGTGCCTGGCAGCCGATGGCAAGGCAGACCCTGTCACCCCGCACCGCGAAGGAGCGTCGCGAAGCCTGCGACCGACTTGCCTACGCCTGCATCCAGCTGCTGCAGGCCCGCATTCCCCTGGCCGCCGTCAACGGCGTCGTGGTGTTGCTGCCGCTGCAGGTGAACCGCGACGGAGATGCCGACGCCGACGCCGCGAGCGTGGGTCAGGCGGTGGGCGAGGATCTGGCGACCGTCATCCGCGTGCTGGGCGTCCGGGCTCCCGTCACGCTGGTTGCCGGAGTGCTGCAAGAGGATCCGGCGATCGACGATCTCCTGACACGGCTCGACGCGAGCAAGCGGGATGCCGCCTGCGGGCAGGCGGTTCCACCGGGCCTGCCGCCCACTCCCGAGCACCTGCATGCGCTGGCATACAACGCGACGGGCCCATTGATGGACATGCTGGTGGAGTTGTTGTTGGACCCCCGACGGATCGCCGATCAGCCCGCCAACCGCCACCTGCTCGCGATGCTGGGCCGACTGCGGCTGCATGTCGGCACGCAGCTCGCGCAGCTGCTCCCGCAGGCGTTTTCCCCCGACCTGCATCGTGGTGCCGACGGCCACAGCGCCGACGTGCCGCTGCTGGCCGGCTGCTACGTGGCCGCGCTCTCAGCCGCTCCGGGCCGGCGGGCGTTTGGGCGGGGCATGCTCGAGGCGGTCATCCAGGTGCAGGGCGAACTCGACTGGACCGACGACAGCTTGCGGGCGAATCGATGGGCTGGCCGCGTGTCGCGGATCCTGTTCGCGGCCGCAGCGGTGATGGTCGCCGCGATCGTGACGATCGTCTGGTGGAGCCTGTCGCGATGACCACGGAGTCGTCGGCGAGGCAGCGGGACGAGCTGTTCATGATGCATCAGGGGCTCGTGCGAGCCATCGCCTGGAAGGCGCATCAGCGGCTGCCACCCACGGTCGAACTCGACGACCTCATCGCCTACGGCCAGATCGGCCTGCTCGAAGCGATCGTGGCCTTCGATGCCAAGCGGGGGCGGAATTTCACCACGTATGCGTGGCACCGCGTCCGGGGCGCGATCCTCGATGGGCTCGGCAAGATGACCTGGTTCGACCGCGCCGCGTTCGAGGGCCGCAAGTATGATCGCCCTCCGGCAGGCCAGCCTGCCGCGGCGGCTGAGCCGGCGACCCAAGCGGCCGCCGCCGCGACCACCACGCCGGCCGCCGCCACCGCGGGAAAGTCACCGGCACGGCGTCCGTTGCGGAGCGGCCTTGAGACCGTGGCCGTCTTGTCCAGGGAAGCCGATGCCGGCGAGGCCGCGCTCCATCTGGAACTGGTCATGTTCCTCAGGGATCTGGTCGCGAGCCTGCCGGACAAGGAGGCCGCCCTCATTCGGGGCACGTTTTTCGAGGGCCGGACGCTGACCGAGGCCGCCCGCCGCGTGGGCATCAGCACGGCCTGGGCGAGCCGCCTGCAGACCCGCACCCTCGCCGACCTGCGGATCGCCCTGGAACGCCACGGCTTCGGCTGAGCCCGCCGGCCGAACGCCCTGGGGCCAGCCGACGCATCCCCGGCATAACCCGCACGATCACACCCTGTCGCCGACCTGGCCGGGCTGCGAGCGGGCGACGCTGTCGCGTGCGACGACCCGTCCGGCTGGCGGGTTGTAGAGTATGAGAAGACTTTGCGGCCGCATCGGAGCATCGCCCATGCCACTCTCCGTCGATATCGATCCCGAAGCGTTCAGCGGCCCGATCAGCGGTGATCTGCCCGCCGGCGAGAACCTCCAGGCGTCCGCCGAGGGTAAGGCGGCCAGAGCGGCGCTACGCGACCTCCGCGAGGAGGCCCGACGGATCGAACGCCGCGCCGATCAGGGCGACATGTCCGACGGCGGCTGGCCCGCGGCCCGCAGTGTCTGGGCCGAAGTTCGGGACGGCGGGCTCGACGTCCTCAGGAACCGCTCGCGTGATCTCGACATCGCGGCGCTGACGATCGAGGCGCTGGCGAGGACCGACGGCTTCATCGGGCTGGCTGCCGGCTTCGCGATCACGCGGACGATGGTGGAATCCTCGTGGAACGACCTGTTTCCCATTCCCGATCCGGAAGATGGGCCGGCCGACGAAGAGGCCGTCGTCGAGGAGCAGACCAAGCCGCTGCAGCGGCTTGTGGGCATCGAGTCGGAGGGGCTTCTGGTACCGGCCATCCTGCACATTCCGCTCACGCACAGCCGCTCTGACGAGCAGTATGCGCTGTGCCACTGGCGGAGCAGCCGCGAACTGGTGAGCGAGGAGAGTGAGGAGAAGCTGAAGCTGGCCGTCGAACGTGGGGCGGTATCGCCGGCCCAGTTCGACCAGGCTGTCGCCACCACGCCGCTACCCCATCTGAAGGATGTGTATCTCGAACTCTGTCAGGCGGCCGAGCAGTGGGAACTGCTTTCGAACGCCGTCTCGAGCGCCTCCGGCGGCACGGCGGTGCTACCGGCGGGCCCGATCCGAGACCTGTTCGAGGAATGCGATGCGGCGATCCGGACGTTCGCCCCGGCGGCGATTCCCGCGCCAGAGCAGGCCGACGCCGGCGGCGATGAACCGGCGGCTGATGGCTCAGGAGCCGATCGCGAGGCGGGGAGCGGACGGCCCGGGGCCCCCACCGGCCGCGCGGAGGCATTCAGCCAGCTGGAATCGATCGCCGAGTTCTTCGAGCGTCACGATCCGCACAGCCTGATCGGGGCCCAGATTCGCAACGTCGTGCGCCTGGGCCGGCTGCCTCGGGAGGCCTACTACCGCGAACTGCTGCGGGATGAGGCCGCGCTGGCCCTGCTCTTCCGGGCCGCGGGTATGGATGGCGACGGCGGGGGGTACGGCGGCGGCGACGAGAGCGGCGGCTGAACCTCCGCGTCGATTTTCGTGGAGACTTTGACAACGGCGGGAGGGATCGAATAGACTTTCTCCCGGCGTCGCAGCTGCCTTGTTTTTGCGTGGTCGCAGGAGCCCATCATGCCAGAGTCGGTTCACGGCAAGCTGTCTCGTGTGCGGAAGCCGCGGGTGCATATCACCTACGAGGTCGAGACCGAAGGGGCCACGGTCGTCAAGGAACTGCCGTTCGTGGTCGGCGTGATGGGAGACTTCTCGGGCAACCCGACCGAGCCGCTCAAGCCGCTCAAGGACCGCAAGTTCGTGTCGATCGACCGTGATTCGTTCGACGAGGTCATGAAGCGGATGACGCCGGGCGTCGAGATGAAGGTCGAGAACACCCTGGCTGGAGACGGCAGCGAGATGGCCGTCAAGCTGAAGTTTTCCTCCATCGAGGACTTCGAGCCGGCGAAGATCGTCGAACAGGTCGAGCCGCTGCGGAAACTTCTCGACACCCGCAATCGCCTGCGGGAACTCCTCAGCGCCGTGGATCGAGCGGACGGGCTCGAGGGCGAACTGGAAAAGCTGCTCAAGGATGCAGAGCAGGTCAAGAAGCTTGCTGGAGAACTGGGCGTCGAGCCCGAGAGCACCTGATCGGACCGTGGCGTCCGCTTTGCTCCACCCATTTCGAGTCGAACTCACCTTTAAACCCTGCCGCCGGACGGCGACGTCTGAGTTGGCCCAGGACGGAGATCAGCCATGAGCACTGCCGGAGAATCCGCGAAGCAGCCCGAGGCGGCATCGGTCGCTGCCGAGGGAAGCCTGCTCGACCAAATCACCAGCATGATGCCCCGCGCCGTGGAGAAGCCGCGCCGGGATGAGTTGATCCGATCCCTCGTCGAGGAGTCGCTCAAGGGCACGGTGGCGTTTGACAAGAGCATCACCAAGACGATCAACCGGGCGATCGCCTCGATCGACGCCACCATGTCGCAGCAGCTCGCCGCGATCATGCACAACCCCGACTTCCAGAAGCTCGAGGGTTCCTGGCGGGGCATGCATCACCTCGTGATGAACTCGGAGACCGGCGCGCAACTCAAGATCCGCATGATGAACATCTCGAAGCGGGAACTGTTCAAGGATCTGGACAAAGCCGTGGAGTTCGACCAGAGCCAGATCTTCAAGAAGATCTACGAGGCCGAGTTTGGCTCACCCGGTGGCGAGCCCTACAGCACCCTGATCGGCGACTACGAGTTCTCCAACCACCCGGAAGACGTCGACCTGCTGTCCAAGATGTCGCAGATATCGGCGGCGGGATTCTGCCCGTTCGTGTCCGCCGCGTCGCCGAACCTGCTGGGAATGGAGAGCTTCTCCGAGCTGTCGAAGCCGCGCGACCTGGAGAAGATCTTCCTGGATGAGACCTACGTGAAGTGGCGGAGCTTCCGCGATTGCGACGACGCCCGGTTCGTGGTGCTGACCATGCCTCGGTCGCTCTCCCGCCCGCCCTATGGCAAGAACACGAAGGTGGTCGAGGAGTTCGACTTCGAGGAGGTGGAACTCGACGAGAAGGGGGATGCCAAGCCCGTGCCCCACGATCACTACTCGTGGATGAACACGGCCTACGTCATGGGGGCGAGGCTCACCGACGCCTTCGCGAAGACCGGGTGGTGCACGGCGATCCGGGGCGCGGAGAACGGCGGCAAGGTCGAGGGCCTTCCGGCCCACGTGTTTACCTGTGACGACGGCGACAAGGCCCTCAAGTGCCCCACCGAGATCGCGATCACCGATCGCCGCGAGGCGGAACTTTCGAAGCTCGGCTTCCTGCCGCTGTGCCACTATAAGAACACCGACTACGCGGTGTTCTTCGGGGCCCAGACAGCCCAGAAGGCGAAGAAGTACGATCGGCCCGAAGCGACGGCCAACGCGGCCATCTCGGCGCGGCTGCCCTACATCATGGCCACCTCGCGGATCGCCCACTTTCTGAAGGTGATCGCCCGCGACAAGATCGGGTCGTTCATGGAGCGGCAAGACTGCGAGGAGTGGTTGAAGCGCTGGATCGCCAACTACGTCTCGTCGGACCCGCATCCGTCGGACGATGTGAAAGCCCGCTATCCGCTGGCCGAGGCCGAGATCAAGGTCGAAGAGATCCCCGGTGCTCCCGGCAGTTACAACGCTGTCGCATGGCTGAGGCCTTGGCTGCAACTGGAAGAGCTCACCACGAGCCTGCGGATGGTCGCCAAGATTCCGGCGGCGGCGAAGGGCGGCTGATCCGGCCCGACCGCTCCCGGCCGCTTCGGCCGGAGGGAAGGGGCCACGTTGCCGGCAGGGGTGGGATTGAATGGCATCCGCGTCGCTCGGAGCCGGAGAGCCGCTGCGGGAGGTGGCCACTGAGCCGGCGGCATCGCTCTCGGCATTCCTGATCCGTGAGCTGGCGGGGGTGGAGACTGCCGGACGGGGGCTCAGCGATCTGCTGGCGGCCCGATCCCCCGCGGATCTTCTGCGGGCCTGGACGGCCCGCCGCGTCGCAGTTGGCGAGCGGTTGTCGCGGTCCGCGCTGCTCGTCCGGCTCGGGGAGGACATCGCGGCGATCGACGTGGCCGTGGCCAGGCAGCTCGACGCCATCCTCCACAGTCCGCGATTGCAGCAGCTGGAGTCGTCGTGGCGGGGGCTCGCCTGGCTGGTGGGGCAGGCGAGCGACGCCAACGATAGTGCGGACGGACGGTCGCGGATCGAGGTGAGAATCCTCGGGGTGACGAAGCGGGAGTTGGCCCGCGATCGCTCTGATGCGGAGGAATTCGATCGCTCCGCCATCTGGCGAAAAGTCTACGAGGAGGAGTTTGGCACGGCTGGGGGCAAGCCCTACGGCCTACTCGTGGCCGACTATCAGTTCAATCACCGTCCCGACGACGTCAGCCTGCTGACGGGCTTGGCCGAGGTCTCTGCCGCGGCGTTCGCACCGCTGCTGGTCAACCCAGCGCCGGAGCTGCTGGGGCTCGACTCGTTCCAGCGGCTCGACACGCTGCCCGTTCCCGACACCTACCAGTCGTCCCCCGACTTCGTGAAGTGGCGCGCGCTGCGCGACCGGGATGAATCGCGATTCATCGGCCTGCCGCTGCCGCGGGTGCTGGGCCGACTTCCGTACGACGGCTGGATCGGCCGGCCGGACGGTGCGGCGGCGCCCGAGCGTTCCTGGGCGCAGCGTGGCTTCCGCTACCGCGAGGAGGCGGATCGCGCCGACGGCTCCGGCAGGCTCTGGAGCGGCGCGGTTTGGCCGCTGGCGGGGGTCGTCATCCGGGAGTTCGGCCGGTCGGGCTGGTTTGCCGACATCCGCGGCGGCTCACGCGGGCTGGAGGGCGGGGGCCTCGTGCAGGGCCTGCCGGTCGATGGCTACACGGGCCTCGACCAAGACGATGCGTCGCGGGGGCCGGTGGAGGTGTTCGTGACCGAGCCGGTGCAGATGGACCTCGATCACGCCGGCCTGATCCCCCTCTGCAGTTCCGGGCCCGACGGCCGCGCGGCGTTTCATTCCAACGCGTCGCTCCATGCCACCGTGCGGTATGACTTGGCGATCGCCACCGCCAACGCCCGGATCTCGTCGCAGCTGCAATACGTGCTGTGCGTGTCGCGATTCGCCCACTACCTGAAGGTGATCGCGCGGGACAAGGTGGGTAGCTTCACGGAGGCGCCCGCCTTCGAGCGATACCTTTCGGAATGGGTCAACCAGTACGTCACCCCCGACGATCATGCGTCGGCGGAGACGCGGGCCAGGATGCCGCTGCGGGGGGCCCAGGTCGAGGTTCGCGAGGAGCCGGGCACGGCGGGGGCCTACCGGGTGATCATGCGGCTCCAGCCCCACTTCCAACTCGACCGGCTCGATGCGACACTGAAGCTCGTCACGCAGGTTCGGCGCGGCGACAAACGCTAGAAACCACAGAAAGAGGCAACGAGATGACCACGGCTGGAGAACTCCTGACGGCGGGCAATCTGGACGAGGCGATTCAGGCCGCAACAGCGGAGGTCAAGGCGAAGCCGAAGGAGCTCGAGGCCCGCTGGCTGCTCGCCGAGCTGCTGATCCTCGCGGGGCAACACGACCGGGCCGATGCCCAGTTCGACGCGCTGATCGCGGTCGAGCCCCGGGCGGCGGTGTCGGCGATCCCGATCCGCCATCTGCTCCGGGCGGAGGCGGCGCGACGGCAGTTCTTCGACGAGGGCCGCGTTCCCGAACTGCTCGACGGCGCCGATCAGCAGGTCCGCGATCGCCTGGAGGCGTTCGTGCTGCTTCGAGCCGGCAAAGCGACCGAGGCGGGCCGATTGGTCGAGCGGGCCGAAAAAGCCCGGCCGGCCCTCTCCGGCAGATGCATGCTGGGCAAGGAGAGCGAGCGGGGCTTTGCCGATTTCCGTGACCTCGATGACATCACGGCCGAGGTTTTCGAGGTGCTCACGCAGACCGGCAAGTATTACTGGATCGAGATGCGGCGGGTGGAGCTGATCGAGTTCACCCCGCCGGAGCGGCCGCTCGATCTGATCTGGCGGCCCGCGCGAATGGTCGTCAAGGACGCGTTCGACGCCCAGGTGCACCTGCCCGCGGTCTATGGCACGCTCACGGGCGTCGATGCCGCCTCCCGGCTCGGCCGGCGGACCGATTGGCTGGGCGAGGAGGGGGAGGCGATCGTGGGCGTGGGCCGGCGGTCGTTCGTGATCGACGGCGAAGAGGAGGTCGATATGATGACGCTCGGTTCCATCACGTTCGACGTCTGAGTAAGCGGCTGACGTTGAGCCTGGTGTGGGCACCATATCGTCGGTGCGACTCGTCGGTGTGACATGGCGGGCCGCCAAGGGACTTGACCGCGGCCCAGGAGAATAGAGCTGTGGACGATGTCGCAACGCTTTTTTTCAGGGTCTTCAGCAGAATCTGTGGGTAAGAACGGATTCTGAATGCGCCTCAGCATGATCTCCAAGAGGTGCCGGCAGCCGCGTGGTCATCGCGTCGCGTGGCGAGCCCTCGGCGCGTGGAGGCGTTGGCGATCTTGGGCCAGGCACCGCTGCCTCGGCGGCCCGATGCGGCCAGTTGTTTCGCAGCGGATGCCGGCCTGCGGCGGCGTTCCGCCGCCTGGAAGCACCGCCCTGCCGGGCGGGCCATGGAGAGAAAGAAGCCTCCTCAGCAGAATCTGTGGGTTGATTCTGGCTCCGGTAGTTTGCCAAGGACATGAAACAACGCGATTTCAATGCCTTTCGCGGTCCGAAAGCCGAACGCTTTTCTGGTGGTCAGTTTTACGACGCCGTTCAAACCCTCGACAACTCCCGCCGAAATGGTGCCTTTGGCCCGGAACCAGTTGAGGATCAGGTGCCGATGACGCCGCAGGCTCTTGGCGACCTTCTTCATCGGCCTGAGCTTGCTCCGCATGGCCTTGGTGCACCAGGCATCGAGGAACTTTCCGGCCCACGCCGGCCTCACGTAGTCCCAGAACTGCTGAAACAACTCCCGCAGCAGGTGAGCCCGCACGCTCTTGAGGTT
>VGYR01000027.1 GCA_016872925.1 Planctomycetota bacterium | reverse complement strand
CTTGAGCCACCGCCAGTCTCGCCGGCCCGCGGCCCGCCCACCGACTGGGGCGAGCTCGTCCAGGCGCATGACGAGCGCGACGTCTTCCAGGGACGGATAGACGACCTGCCCGTGATCGACATCCACAAGCTCTGAGTGATGCCGGACGTGAGGCATCAAGGCCCTGGACGGGCGACTCGGGAGACGGTCTGCGCCGAGGCGAGAAACTCGCCACTCCGGGGGCGGGTAGCCGGCCATTCTGGAGAGTGCTTTTCGGGGCCGGGAGACGAAAACACGAAACACGCGGCTCACGAGCCGCTCATCAGCCGGGGAGCCCCTTGCGGACGTCCCATTGGCCGGGCTATCCATTCAGGGCGCCCCGGCGTGTTGCCGGGGCCCGTCGGTCGAATCCGGTGCCCAAGGAGGCGATGGCACCGGTGACGGCCGTACGGACGAGCCCATCTCCGGGATGGTGCAGTTTCGTACGGTAAGTAATGTCGGGGCGACTGGATTCGAACCAGCGACCTCTACGTCCCGAACGTAGCGCTCTAGCCAGGCTGAGCTACGCCCCGATTGCGTACGGGTGGTCGGCGGAAAGCCGATCCCCACGCGGGAGAGATACGAAGATTAACTGCTCCCCGGCCCCCGGGCAACGCCGCTCTTCTTGGGCCGCGACTACTCGACCGTCACGCTCTTGGCGAGGTTCCGCGGCTGATCCACGTCGCAGCCCCGGTTCACGGCGATGTGATAGGCCAGCAGCTGCAGCGGGATCACGGCCAGCAGGGGCGAGAGCGGGTCTTCGGTGGCCGGGATTTCGACCACGAACTCCGCCAGCCGTTTGACATCGTGCTGTCCAGAGTTCGTGATCGCGACCACGCGGCCGTTGCGGGCCTTCACCTCCTCGATGTTCGAGATCATCTTGTCGCTTGTGTGCTCGGTGGCCGCGATCACCACCACCGGCATCAGACGGTCGATGAGCGCAATCGGGCCGTGCTTCATCTCCGCCGCCGGATAGCCCTCGGCGTGAATGTACGAGATCTCCTTGAGCTTGAGTGCCCCCTCGAGTGCCACCGGGAAGTTGAAGGACCGGCCGAGGTAGAGGAAGTTGGGAGCGTACGTGAAGCGGTCGGCGAGCGCCTTGATCGCCGCCTCCTGCTCCAGGATCGCCCCGATCTTGTCCGGAATCCGGGCGAGCTCGTCGATGAGCGCGGCGGCCCGGGCGGGGGCGAGCGCTCCCCGACGCCGTCCCAACTCGATCGCCATCAGCATGAGCACGACGACCTGGGCCGTGAAGGCCTTGGTGGAGGCCACGCCGATCTCCGGGCCCGCGTGCGTGAACACGCCCGCGTCGCTTTCGCGTGACAGGGTGGATCCCACCACGTTGCAGATGCCGAGCGTGAGTCCGCCCCGCCGCTTCGCCTCGCGGAGCGCCGCGATCGTGTCGGCCGTCTCACCGCTCTGCGAAATCGCGAGCAGGATGTCGTGGTCGTCGAGGAGGGGCTCGCGGTAGCGGAACTCCGACGCATACTCGACCTCCACCGGCAGCCGCGCGAGGTGTTCGAAGAGATACTCCCCCACGAGGCCCGAATGCCAGCTCGTGCCGCAGGCGGCGATCGTCAGCCGGGGTGCGGCCACGAGCCTGTCCATCACGCCCGACAGGCCGCCGAGCTGGATCACATGGTCGGCCGGCACGAGCCGGCCGCGAAGGCAGTCGGCGATCGCCCGCGGCTGTTCGTGGATTTCCTTGAGCATGAAGTGCGGGAATCCCGCCTTCTCGATCGCGTCGAGCGAGAGGGCGAGTTCGTGAACGTCCTTCGTGATCGGAACGTCGTCGATTGATCGCACCTCGAATCCCCGTCGGTCGATCACCGCGACGTCGCCGTCGTCGAGATACACCACCTTTGTGGTGTGCGCCACGATGGGGGCCGCGTCGGAGGCGACGAACATTTCGCCCTCACCGATGCCGACCACCAGGGGCGAGCCCCGACGGGCCGCATACAGCCGGTCCGGCTCGGCGGCGTTGAGGATCGCCAAACCGTAGGTGCCGGTCACCTGCCGGAGTGCGAGCCGAAGGGCCGCGTCGAAGGGGAGCGACGGGTCCGTCGTCAGGATCTCCTCGATGAGTTGCACCAGCACCTCGGAATCGGTCTGGCTGCGGAATGTTCGCCCCTTGGTGATGAGCGATGTCTTGAGTGCCGAGTAGTTCTCGATGATGCCGTTGTGGACCAGTGCTATCGTGCCCCCGGAGCCAACGTGCGGATGGGCGTTGGCGTCGCTGGGACCGCCGTGCGTGGCCCAGCGGGTGTGGCCGATGCCGACGGTCGCCGTGGCGGCGAGGTCCGCGGTTCTGGCCGCAAGCTCGCGGATCCGCCCCGCGCACTTCGCCACTCTCAGGCCGCCGTCGAGCAGGGCGATTCCGGCGGAGTCATAGCCGCGGTATTCGAGCCTCGACAAGCCCGCGAGCAGGATGTCGCGGCAGGCTCCCGGGCCGATGTAAGCCACGATTCCGCACACCGCTCACGTGCCCTCGGTCGTCGATCGTCCACTCACTCCTGTGATTGTACGGCCGCCACATGGGCCACCGATTCGGAATAAGAACTTCCGTCGCCGCTGCCGTATCTTCGACCGAATGTCCGTCATGCTCGTTCTCTTCGAGGACACGACCGCCGCACACCTGGACCCGCTCACGCTCACGCGGCCGGTGTACGACCTGCGACTCGGGCTGACGACGATCCGGGAGAAGTGGGAGCGGGCCGTCGGGCTCGCGCCCGGCCGGGGACCACTGCGTCCGCATCTGCGGGGCGTGTTTCCCGTGTCGTCGCTGCGACGGCCGGCGGCAACGCTCTGGATCAACGCGCGGTACCTGCCGACGCCGGCACTCGTTGCGGCGATCCGGCAGCGACAGGATGGACTCGTGCGCGAAGGTGACGACGTGATCGCGGCCTGGGGAGACGCGCAAAAATTGGCCGCCTGGTTTCATGCGGGGCAGCCACAGCCGACGGGGGTCGGGCGCGGCATCGAGGGACCGCCGCCGCCGCGGCTCGTGCATGGCTGGGATCTGAGCCGGCTCAATGCGGCTGCGATTGAGGCAGACTCGCGTGCGGCCGGGCTGACCCCTGGCCCCGGGCCAGCGGTCAGCGCAGCGGCCGCCGTCGATCGACCCGAACTGCTGTTCATGCATCCGACGGCCATCGTCGAGCCCGGGGCGATCATCGTCTGCGAGGAGGGGCCGGTGCTGCTCGATGCCGGGGCACGGGTGATGGCGGGTGCCATGCTCCGCGGGCCGGCGGCGGTGGGAAAGGGGGCCACCGTGCGGATGGGGGCACGCATCTACGGCGGGACCACGATCGGGCCACACTGCAAGGTCGGCGGCGAGGTGGCGAGCACCGTGTTTCACTCGTACTCGAACAAGGCCCATGAGGGCTACGTGGGCAACTCGGTCTTCGGCCAATGGGTGAACCTTGGAGCCGACACCACCGCCTCGAATCTCAAGATGACCTACGGCACCGTAAAACTGCTCGACTGGCCGACGGGGCTGGAGGTCGATTCAGGCGAGCAGTTCTTGGGTGCCGTCATGGGCGACCATTGCAAGACGGGCATCAACACGGTGCTCAACACCGGCACCGTGTGTGGCGTAAGCTCGATCCTCGTCGGGGCCGGATTCGCCCCCCGGGAGATTCCTTCGTTCACGTGGGTGCAACCGGGGGCGAGCGTGGACTACCGGCTCGACAAGGCGCTCACCGACATGGAGCGGATGATGGCCCGCCGCGGCGTGGCCCTGAGCCGCTCCTATCGCCGGATGATGGAGGCGATCTTCGCAATGGGCCGCGGCTGATACCGAGCGGGCGTCAGTTCGCCGCCTGCACGCAGACGAGTTCACGGTCGTTTCGCACGAACACGCAGCCCCCGGCGAACGCCGGATGGCTCCAGACCACGTCGCGGCCGAAGCACTCGTTCGTCGGCTCGAGCAGGTGCATCCGGCCGAGCTCCTGGTACCGTTCCGGAGAGAGCCGGGCCAGGATCAGGTCACCGGTCTCGCTGAAGATCCAGGCGCGGGTGGAGCCCGTCGGATCGCCGGCGACGGTCTCCGCCTGCCGTACCAGGAAGGCGGTGCCATGCTTGCTCCGCCGGTCACCGCCGGTCGTGGCCGCGAGCGTCTCCCAGAGCCGCCGGCCGTCGGCCAGGGCCACGGCCGTGAGGGCGCCCGTGTCGCAGTCGCAGCCGTAGAGGGTGTCGCCGGCGATGAAGGGGGTGGAGTTGGCGCAGTACATCGCCGACTTCGGCTCGCCACGCCAGAGCACGTCGGCCCCCGTGCCGTCGGCCGCCAACGCGTAGAGCGCCGCGACCCTCCCGATCCCGCTGGCGAAGAGCACCCGGCCGAGGCTCGTGTCGGCGACCTGGGGCGCCATGATCGACATGCCGTACATCGGCTTCAGCGGCCGCGACCAGAGCACGCGGCCCGTCCGGGGATCGAGCGCATTGAGGTTGTCGGCATCCCAGATCAGCAGCTGACGCGTGCCCCCCTGCTCGATGATGGTCGGCGGGCAGTAGCCGCTCTCACTGGCCGAGAGGGCCTTCCAGCGCTCCGCGCCGGTCACGCGATCGAAGGCCACGGCCACGCTGCCGGGGCCGCCGACGAGGCAGATGAGCAGGTCGCCCTCGACGAGCGGATGGCCACAGAAGCCCCAGATCGGAGTCGGGGCGGAATACTCCTGCTTGAAGTCCTTGCCCCACAGTGGCCGGCCGGTCTCCGCATCCAGGCAGACGAGATTTCCTTCCGCTCCGAGCATGTACACGCGGCCGTCGACCACCGTGGGCGTGCACCGCGGGCCCGAGGCGTAGGAGAGCGAGTAGCGGCAGTCGGCTTGGTGCCGCCACACCACCTCGCCCGTCGCGGCATCGAGGCAGAGCAGCCGCTCGGAGCCGTCACGAAGCGAGCGGTCGTTGGGCGCGTTGACGAGCTCGCCGGTTCGGACCTCGTAGTCGGCGAGATACACGCGACCACCGGCGACCGCCGGGCCCGAGTAGCCGCCCGCCACGGGCACGCGCCACCGCAGCGGAAGGCCCGCCGCCGGGATCGCAGTCGCCAGGCCGCGCTCCCGCCAGATCGCGTCCCGAGCGGGACCGAGCCACTGCGGCCAGTCGTCGGCCCGGGCCACGTGACCGAGGCTGATGGCGGCTGCCGCAAGGCAGAGCAGGCGATGCTGAGCGTTCATGCACGGCTCCGGTGGTGGTCGTCGGGACGTACGGTCACTCCGCGGCCACGAGCTGCGGCAGGTCGATCGCCACGTCCACGCCGTCGGGGCGCCAGTCGATGACCTCCACCTCGGCGGTGCGGCGGCCGCGAAACTCGTTGATCTTCGGCCGGAAGGCGATGTGAAAGGGCTGGCCCGGCGCCGGCAGGTGGGGCAGCCACTCGCCCGCCCCGAAGGCGACCCCCCGGATCGTCGCCGCGTGCTGCCGCAGCCGCAGCTGCAGGTGCTTGCCCCCCTGGCCCATGGTGCGGGCCGGCTCGGCGAGCGTCACGCCCGACGCGCAGAGCACGGGCCGGCGATTGCCCTCGCCGAACGGGGCGAGCCGCTCCAACTGCTCGACGGTGTCGAGCGTCAGCGCGGCGAGCGCCGTCTCGCCGTCGAGCGTGAGCTGGGCACGGCGCAGGGACTCGGGCATCCGGGCCTCCACCTCGCCGACGAACGCCCGCCGGAAGTCGTCGATTTTGGCGTCGTCGACCTGCAGGCCCGCGGCGGCCGCATGCCCTCCGCAGCCGAGCAGATGCCCCGCGCACGCCTGCACCGCCGCCAGGACGTCGAATCCCGGCACGCTCCGCACGCTGCCCACGGCCGGCCCCCCCTGGAGTGGATCGCGGGCGATCATCACGACCGGCCGATGCCAACGCTCCGCCAGGCGTCCGGCCACGATCCCGATCACGCCCTTGTGCCAGCCGCGGTCCGCGAGCACGACCGCCGCATCCGCCTCCGGATCGAAGAGTTCCCTGGCCTGCTTCGCCGCCGCGAGCTGGAGGCTGCGCTCCTCCGTCTCCCGCTGGGCGTTGAGCTCGTGCAGGTAGTCCGCCAGCGCGACGGCCCGAACGGGATCGTCCGTGAGAAGCAGTTCGATCCCGTTGGCGGCGGTGGCCATGCGGCCCGCCGCGTTGAGCCGCGGGCCGAGCTTGAACGCGACGTCCTCGCTCTCCAGCCGCGAGCGTTGGTCGAGGCCGGTGACGGCGATCAGCCGGGCCAGCCCCGGGCCGCCGCGGGAACGGAGTTGCTCGAGGCCGTGCCGCACCAGCAGCCGATTCTCGTCCACGAGCGGCATCACGTCGGTGACGGTGCCGAAGGCGGCCAGCCCCACGCCCCGCAGCAGCGCCTCGCGAAGCCGTGGCGTCACCCGGCTCGAGCCGCTGGCCCGCGTGGCGATCGCCCAGGCGAGCTTGAAGGCCACGGCCGCGCCGCACAGTCCGGCGAAGGGATAGGCCGAGCCCGGCAGCCGCGGGTGGACCAGCGCGGCGGCGGCGGGCAACTCGGCGGCGAAGTGATGGTGGTCGGTGACGATCAGCTCCAGGCCCAACTCGCGCGCCCGGCCCGCCTCGGCCACCGCGGTGATGCCGCAGTCGACGGTGACCACGAGCTGAATGCCCTGGGCCGCGAGCGTCTCGAGGGCCTCGCCGTTGAGGCCGTAGCCTTCGTCCTGGCGGCTGGGAACGTACCAGGCGGGCTTCGCATCGAGCGCCTCGAGGCAGCCGACGAGGATCGCGGTGGCGCACATCCCGTCGGCGTCGTAGTCGCCGTAGACGGCGATGCGGCGGCCCGCACGGACCGCGGCGAGGATCCGGTCCGCAGCCTCGGGTACGCCGGGCAGCGTCTCCGGATCACGGAGGTCGGCGAGCGTGCCCGAGAGGAACGACCTCACGGCCGCGGCGTCGGTCACGCCCCGGGCCGCGAGCAGCGCGGCCACGATCGTGGGCACGCCGGCCGACCGCTCGAGCACCGCCACGGCGGCCCGGTCGTGCGGGCGGATGTGCCACCGCTTCGGCATCGGGTGAACCCCTCCACGGGACGCGAAAGCCGGGAGTATACGCCCCGGCATGGCTCCGAAAAACGCTATAGTGTCGGTCTTCCGTGTTCTCCGGAGCCCGTCGATGACCAGCCCGCCCGTGCTGCCGATCTCCAAGCCGAAGCGGGAGGAGGTTCCCGCCGACCGGGTGCTCTGCGAGTTTTGCACGGCGAAGTGCTGCCGCTACTTCGCGCTGCCGCTCGAAACGCCCACCACGCGGGAGGAGTTCGAATACATCCGCTGGTTCCTGCTGCACGAGCACGCCACCGTGTTCACCGAGGACGGCGATTGGTACGTGTGCGTGCACACGGTCTGCAAGCACCTTGGCGACGACCACCGCTGCGGGATCTACGACACGCGGCCGCAGATCTGCCGCGAATACACGACGAAGGACTGCGAATACGAAGACGACTGGGTGTACGACCAGTATTTCGAGACGCCCGAGCAGGTCGAGGAATACATGGACGCCGTCCTCGGCCCCGGCGGCACCCGCCTCGGCGACGGCCGCCGCAAGAAGAACCGCAAGGCCTCCATCCGCAGCCCGAAGCCGCCCCTGCTGCCGGTGCTCTGACGGGGTGCCCACCGTGATCGAACCCCGCACGCTCAAGGGTTTCCGCGACCACCTGCCCGCGCAGGCCCTCGCTCGCGAGCGGCTGCTCGACGTCGCCCGGCGGGTGTACCGTGGCTACGGCTTCGCCCCGATCGACACGCCCGCACTGGAATACCTCGAGATCCTCACGGGGAAGGGGAGCGAGGAGACCGACAAGCAGCTCTACCGGTTCACCGATCACGGCGGCCGCGACGTGGGCATGCGGTTCGACCTCACGGTGCCCTTCGCCCGCTTCGCCGCCCAGCACGTGCACGACCTCGGCCTGCCGTTCAAGCGGTATCACATGGCGACCGTCTGGCGGGGGGAGAACACGCAGCGGGGCCGGTATCGGGAGTTCATGCAGTGCGATTTCGACACGATCGGCACGACGAGCCCCGTGGCCGATCTCGAAATGGTGCTCGTGGTGCACGACCTCCTCGCCGCCATCGGGATCGGTGGATTCACGATCCGGCTCAACGATCGCCGCGTGCTCGCGGGGATGCTCGGCCGCCTCGGCCTGGCCGAGCGGTCCGGCACCGTGCTCCGCAGCCTCGACAAGCTCGGCAAGGCCACCCGCGAAGCCGTGGCCGCCGAACTCGCGGCCCACCAGGTCGCGGCGCCGGCGGTCGAGGCGCTCCTGGAGATGGCGGAGCTCCGGGGCACGCCGCAGTCCATGCTCGCTCGGCTCGGGGCGCTCGTGTCCGGCTCCGAGCAGGGGGAGGCCGGCGTGGCGGCGCTCGAGTCGCTCCTCGCCGGTGCGACGGCCGCCGGTGTGCCCGCCGATCGGGTGGTCGTCGATCCGTCGATCGCCCGCGGCCTCGACTACTACACCGGCATCGTGCTGGAGAGCTTCCTCGACGAACTGCCCGCGCTCGGGAGCATCTGTTCCGGCGGTCGCTACGACAACCTCGCCGGCCTGTACACGAAGCAGCCGCTCCCCGGCGTCGGCGCCTCGCTCGGCCTCGACCGGCTGCTGGCGGGCCTCGAGGAACTCGGGCACGCCTCGAAGGTCGAGACGGCCGCCGACGTGTTCCTCGTGCACTTCGACGGCGCGCGGCTGCCCGACTACCTGCGGATCGCGGCCGCGCTGCGGGCCGCCGGGATGGGCGTGGAGTTCTTCCCGGAGCCGAAGAAGGTGGGCCAGCAGCTCAAGCTCGCCGCCCGACGGGGATTTCCCGGCGCCCTGGTGATCGGCGGCGACGAGTTCGCCGCCGGCACGGCGCAGTTCAAGAACCTGGCGACCCAGCAGAGCGTGACGATCGACTGGCACGGCGACCTGCGCGTGCTCGTCGACGCGGTGCATTCGCAGCTGGAGGCCGCGAAGCACGCGGGCTGACCGCCGACGGTCCGCCGTCGGGGCAGACCCGGCCCCGGTAGAGTGCCAGGCCGTGGGCCGCGTGGTAGAGCGCGCCGCACTCGACGTCGAGGTCGGCGGTCTCCTCGAGGAACGCCACCAGTCGGTCGGCGGCCCGCGTGACCCAGGGCTCGCGGAGCCGTTCGTCCTCGAGGGCGATCGCCAGCACCTCGAACACGTGGCCGGTGGCGCTGAGGCGGGCGAACACGTCGGGCGACGAGCCCGGCCGCTCGAAGGGCCGCACCGGGAAGGAGCCGTCCGGTTGCTGGAAGCGCCGGGCCTGTTCGAGATGGAGATCGAGGACCGCCGCCGCGTCGGCCCAGCCCCCCGTCGGTTCGTCCCCCGTGCCGCGGCGGTAGGCAGCCAAGGCGGTCGCCAGGCCGTAGAGGCGATGGGCGCCGCCGCAGGCGGCGGAGGGGATGTCGGCCGCGGCTTCCATGGCGACGACTCGTTCGGTGGTCCAGGGGTCGCCGTCGCCGCTGGTCCATGCCGCGTCGGGCGGAAGCCAGGCCGCCAGCGCCATCAGCGTCCAGGTCGCCTCCTGGCCGGGCCTGATGTCGTGCTGCGCCTGTCGCAGGAGGTCGGCCACGGTGTAGTTCCTTCCGCCCGCGGAGAGGGGCGTCGTGAGCGGAACGCCGCCGCCCGTCACCGCGCCGCCCGACGCGGTAGCGACGCCACACTGCGACAGGTAGCCGAGCCACTGGTCGGGATGCCCCTGGCCCATCGTGCTGCCGGGATCCACTTCGGCGAGCACGCCGGCGGTGCCGGGACGGAGTTTCCAGCCGATCGCCCGGCCGCCGCCGAGGAGGTGGTCGAGCGCCGGCCGCACCCGGCCTTGCACCTCCACCGGGAACTCGGGGCCGAAGGCCAGGATGCCGTGGACGATCTGCCACGCCCCCTGCGTGCCGGTTTCGAGTCGACGACGATCCCGGGCATGGGTCAGGGCCGCGTCGATCCGTCGGCAGAGGGCGGCCGTGTCGACGGGGCGGGGCGGCGGAGGGGTGGGAACCGGGCAGCCGCAGGCGGCGGCCACGGCCAGGGCTCCGAACAACGCCCGGACGATTCCGGGAACCGAAGCAGGGCGAGGTGCGTAGTTCATGAAAGGCCGGATCGGGGGCCGGAAGCCTGCCGCCTGAACCTGTCTAGAATAGTTTGTGACTTCGGAGGAACACGCCGCATGTATTTCTTTGATCCCTGGTATCTGGTGTGGGTTTCCCCGGCGATCCTGCTGGCGGCCTGGGCGCAGTGGCGGGTTCAGGCGGCGTATGCCGCCGCGTCCCGCGAGGCCGCGCCGCTGTCCGGCGCCGCCGCGGCCCGGCACATTCTCGACTCGGCCGGGGCGACGGCCGTGGAGATCGAGCCCATCGCGGGCCGCCTCAACGACCATTACGACCCGCGGGCCAAGGTCCTTCGGCTGTCGGAAGACGTGTTCGGCGGCCGTTCGCTGGCCGCCGTCGGCATCGCCGCCCACGAGGCTGGTCACGCCCTGCAGGATGCCGAAGGCTCGTCGATGATGGCGATCCGCAACGCCGCCGTCGGGGTCGCCAACGTGGGCAGTGGCATCGGCATGTTCGTGTTCATGATCGGCCTCGGCCTAGCGCTCAAGCCCGTGGCCTGGCTCGGGATTCTCCTGTTCGCGGGCACCGTGTTCTTCCAGCTCGTGAACCTGCCGCTGGAGATCGACGCCAGCAACCGCGCCAAGGCGCAGCTGGTGTCGCTCGGCATCGTGCCGGCGGCGGACATGGGGGCCGTCAACAGCGTGCTCAACGCCGCGGCGTGGACCTACGTCGCCGCCACCCTGCAGAGCGCCCTGACGCTGCTCTACTACGCGAGCTACCTCACCGGCTCCAGCGACGACCGCTGACCCCGCCGGGTTCAGTGGTTGAGCGAATAGAGCAGCACGTTGAGGGCGATCTTCTCGGCATCCTCGCGGCCGTACCCGGTGCACTCCATCGAGTTGTGCTTCTCCAGGGCACAGGACAGATCGTAGGGCGAGAAGATCACCGCCCAGCGGTCGCCGATGCGGATGCCCTCGAGCTTCGGTGCGATCCGCCGGGTGCGAGCCCGGAGCTGGCCGTCGTCTCCAGCCGGCTCGCGCAGGTCCACCTGCCGGATGTCGTAGCCGCCGTAGGCCGCGGCGGTGAACAGCGGATCGTCGGCGGGAACCGGCTCGAGCGGGCGGCCGGGAAGGATGACGGCGATCTCCTCGCGGAAGGCCGCCGCGAAATCCGGCGAGGCGCAGACGCTGTCGGCGAAGATCATCCCGCCCCTGTCGAGGAAGGTCGCGATCCGGCTTCGCCGCGGGTCGTCGTAGGCGAACCGCTGCCGGCCGTGCATGAACAGCAGGTGGTAGTCGAACAGGGCTTCGTCGGCGGGATCCACGAGCGCCGGTGCGTCGTCGACCCGGATGCCCGTCTCCCGGGCCGCCGCCCGCAGCACGTTGGCCAGGGCCGCCGGGGCGGCATCGCACATGCCCGCGTGACGAAGCTTGCCGATCCCGAGCCGGCCGCGGTCGAAGCGGTCGCGGTCGGCGGCCACGTCGGGCATCAGGCCGAAGAGTTCGTCCTTGTTCTGAAGTTCGCGATTGGTGGCGTAGGCGAGCACGTTGGTCCCGATCGCGAGTGCAGCCCGCACCTCCCGCGCGACCGGCTCGGGCTGGTCGCCGGCCGATCGGCCACCGAGTTCCCAGAGGCACGACAGGCTGGGCGTGCCCGGTGCGTCGGGGCCGGCGTCGGTCGGCGGCGCGTAGATGACGCACGTCCGGCAGCCATAGTCGACGCCCAGCAGCGGCCGGTGCAGGTCCGGGGGCACGACCTCCTCGGCGTTCCAAGCAGGGTGCTCCGGGGGCAGGAGGCCGAGCGCGTGCTCCGGCTCCGGAAAGATCTCGCCGATCAACTGCCGGAAGCGACGGTCGAACTCGCCGCTTTTCGGGCAACAGGCTTCGGCGAAGATGAAGCCGCCGTTGTCGATGTAGAGGCGGAGCCGCTGGCCGGCGTCGGGACCGAGTTCGAAGGCGTCGCGTCCCGAAATCCAGAGCACCGGCGCCTGCTGCAGGTCGTCGAGGCGGGCCGTGGGCGTGTCGGTGACGTGCCAGGAGAGGCCCGCGGGATACTCCTTCCGCCAGCGCCCCTCGACGTGCTCGACCAGGTGGGCGACATCGTGGCCGTGTCGATTCCAGTCGTCCCCGAACTCGTGGCGACTCTTGGCCACGAGCACGGGCCGGCGTCCCTTGGCCAGGAACAGCAGCGCGAAGCTCGTCGCCACGGTCGCGTCCTCGATCCGATTGGCGACGAACTTCCCGGTCAGCCGATCCTGGAGGCCGACGAACATCGTGGCCCCCTCGCGATACCACTCGTGCTCGCCGATGAAGCGGCGGGCGGTGAACCGCCCCACGCGCTCCAGGCCGTACAGGTAGTAGAACAGCCAGGTGTCGCCGCCGGTGCCGGGGTTCTGGGTGACGGTGAACCGCCGGCCGAGCCAGGCGAGCCCCTTCTCGACGGTTTTGGGGGCGGCGCCGCCCCCGCAGCAGAGCACGCCGTCGCGGCCGGCGGCGGCATCGGGTCGGCCGAGGTGCTCCGCCGTGATCCAGACGCTCGCGATGCCGGCGCAGGTCATGCTGCCGGTGCCCGCGGCGTTGCCGAGCGTGTAGCCCCACGAGCCATCGGCATTGCCGCAGGCGACCCAGTACTGCTGCGCCCTGACCCACGTGTCCTGACGGACGCCCACGCCCGCCCGTGAGGCTTCGTGCAGGCCGAGCAACGCGAACTGGGAGTTGGAGTTGTCCCCCACCGCCTCGTTGCGCTCCAGCGTGTAACTCCAGGAGCCGGCCCCCGGCCCGCGCTTGACCTGGGCCGCCTCGAGCCAGTCGACGTTCCGCTCGAGGATCGCCCGGTCCTCCATCGGCGAGAGCATCGCCAGCGCCATCGTCTGCAGTGAGACCGCATACGTGTCCTGCGGCTCCTGCTTTCGCAGCCATTCGAGGCCGCGCTTCATCACCGGCCGATCGGGCTCCACGCCCGCGTTGGCCAGCGCCAGCATCACCAGGGCCGTCGCTCCGGGACGCTTGTTGGGGGCGCCCAGGGCCTCCCAGTAGCCTGCGGTCTTCTGCTGCCCGATCAGGTAGTCGCGGGCCCGGTCGACGGCCCGCTGGATGTCGGCGGCAGCGACCTGTGCCGCCGGTTCGGCGGCGGCGATCCGTCCCTCGATTCCCCGGGCCGGTGCGAGCCCCAGCGCCACGAGCAGGCATGCCGTGCAGGCATCGCTGCGGCTGCCGGGGCGACGGCGGCGGGCTCGAGCAGGCATGGATCGGATGCGTGGAGGAACCGCGGCCGGGGAACGACGGCAGAGGCCGACACGTCGTGCCGGCATCGTAGCAGGTGTGGTGAACGGGAGGCACGGACCGCGTGGAACGCTCGGTCGATTGCCGTCGCGGCAGCCGTCGCCGATACTGAAGTCTCGTCGTCACGGCCGCATCGAGACAGGAGAGGTTGCCCGAGTGTCCACCGCATCCAAGCCGAAGACGCTCGACGAAATCCTCGTCGAGTTCGCCCAGCACCGTCAGCAGATGCAGGCGGAACTGCAGAAGGTGATCGTCGGCCAGGACGAGGTGATCGAGCAGTTGTTCGCCGCGATCTTCACCCGGGGTCACTGCCTCCTGGAGGGAGTGCCGGGTCTGGCGAAGACGCTGATGGTGTCGACGCTGGCGCGGATCCTCGACGTCGGCTTCAAGCGGGTGCAGTTCACGCCCGACCTGATGCCCTCGGACATCACCGGCACGAACGTACTCGAGGAAGACGACCAGCGGCGCCGCCAGTTTCGGTTCGTGAAGGGGCCGATCTTCACCAACATCCTCCTCGCCGACGAGATCAACCGCACCCCCCCGAAGACCCAGGCGGCCCTGCTTCAGGCCATGCAGGAGCGGGAGGTGACGGTGGGCCAGGAGACGTATCCGCTGCCCGAGCCGTTCTTCACGATCGCCACCCAGAACCCCATCGAGCAGGAGGGCACGTATCCCCTCCCCGAGGCCCAGCTCGACCGGTTCATGTTCAACATCCGGGTGGGCTATCCGACGGCCTCCGAGGAGGAACAGATCCTGATGGCGACCACGCGGTCGGAGCGGCCCGAGGTCTCGAAGGTGCTGTCCGGCCGGGCCATCGCCAACATCCAGAAGCTCGTCGCCGGCGTGAACGTGAGCGAGTACGTGGTGAAGTACGTCGCGCGGCTCGTGCGATCGACGCGGCCCAAGGATCCCGAAGCGCCCCCCTACGTCGCGGAGCTCGTCGACTGGGGTGCCGGCCCGCGGGCCGGGCAGTTCCTGATCCAGGGGGGCAAGGCGATCGCCGCCATGGACGGCCGCTTCAGCGTGTCGCTCGACGACGTGCGGCGGGTGGCCGTGCCGGTGTTGCGGCACCGCATCGCCACCAACTTCCAGGCGCAGGCGGAGGGCCTGACGAGCGAATCGATCGTCGAACGGCTGCTCCGGGAGATTCCCGAGCCGGAGATCCCCAAGCTCGTGAAGTGACGGCTGGCATGGCGATCGGGGCGACGGCTGGGAGGAGGCTCGGCGGATGGCCCGCGCGGTCGAGGAATACCTGAAGCCCGAGGTCGTGCGGCAGATCGCGCGGCTGGACCTGCGGGCGCAGTTCATCGTCAGGGGGTTCCTGCAGGGGCTGCACGCCAGCCCGTACCAGGGCTTCTCGGTGGAGTTCAGCGAGCACCGTCGGTATGCCGCCGGCGACGACCCGAAGGACATCGACTGGCTGGTGTACGCCAAGACGGACAAGCACTACGTCAAGAAGTTCGAGGCCGAGACCAACATCACGGGCTACCTCGTGATCGACACCAGCGCTTCGATGGCCTACACCTACCGGCAGCAGCTCACGAAGCTCGACTACGCGATCTCGCTGGCGGCGGCCCTCTGCTGGCTGATGGTTCACCAGCAGGATCCCTGCGGCCTGATGGTGTTCGACGAGAAGCTCCACGCATCGCTGCCGGCCCGCTCGCGACGCTCGCAGATCGGCCAGGTGCTGTCGGTGCTCGCGAAGATCAGGCCCTCGGGCAAGACCGACATCGCGCGGAGCCTCGTGCAGGTGGCGGCGATGCTCAGGCATCGGTCGCTCGTGATGGTGTTCAGCGACCTGCTGACCGATCCCGCCCCCGTCCGGGACGCGCTCCTGCGGCTGCGGCATCGCGGGCACGACGTGATCCTGTTCCACATCCTCGACGAGGCCGAGGTGCGCTTCCCGTTCGACGGGATGGTGGAGTTCACCGAGCCGGAGGGGGGCGACAAGCTGGTGGTCGATGCCGACGCCGCCCGCCGCGATTACCTCGCCGAACTGGAATCGTTCCGGGAGGACTACCGGTCGATGTGCTTTCGCGCCGGCGTCGACTACGTTCCGCTCGACACGAGCATGCAGTTCGACCGGGCGCTGACGGAATACCTCGTCAGCCGCCGCACCAGGTTCTGATCCATGGGCCTGTCGTTCATCTCGCCGCTCTTGCTCGGCGGAGCGTCGCTCGTGGCGATTCCGCTGATCCTGCACCTCGCGATGCGCCGCACGCCGGTGCCGCGTGAGTTTCCGGCGCTGCGGTTCCTCCGCGAACGGGCCGTCGCCACCCGTCGGCGGCTGCGGCTTCACCACCTCGTGCTGCTCGCCCTGCGTGTCGCGGCGCTGGCACTGCTGGCCCTGGCGCTGGCCCGGCCGGTGATCCGCGGCGGCGGCTGGATCGGAGACCGCGAGGCCCCGGTGGCGGCGGCGCTGGTGTTCGACACCGCCCCTCGGATGGGCCTCCGCGAGGCGAACCAGACGCGGCTGGAGCGGGCGGCGGAACTGGCGCGGACGCTGTTCACGAAGTTGCCGGAAGGCAGTCAGGTGGCGGTCGTCGACACCGCGGCCGGCGGTTCAGGCTTCCTGCCCACGCCGGCGGCGGCCCTGGCGCGGATCGAGCGGCTCGCCCCGGGGCCGCAGGCGGGAACGCTGGCCGACGCGATCGCGGCGGCCCGGCGGGGCCTCGCGAAGTCGGAGTCCAGCCGCAAGGAGCTCTACGTGTTCACCGACTGTTCCCGGGGCGCGTGGGAAACCGCCACCGACCAGGCCCAGGCGGCGACCGAGGGCATCGACACGCTGTATGTCGACGTCGGTGCCACGCAGGTCGGGGATTTCGCGATTCAGTCGCTGTCGCTCTCTGGAGACCGCGTCTCCGTCGGCACCCCGCTGACGATCGGGGCCACGGCTGTGCGCATCGGCCCCGAGGCGACCCGGACGGTCGCCATCGAACTGCTCGCCGCCGACGACCCGGACGGCAAGCGGTACGTGCGGCGCGGGGCGAAGCCGGTCGACTGGCCGGCGGACAAGCCGGTCGAGGTGGAGTTCGAGATCGCGGGGCTCGAGGCCGGCACGCGGCAGGGACGCATCGTCGTGGAGGCGTCCGACGACCTGCCGGACGACGACGTCCGCTACTTCACGGTCGAGGTCGGCGCGCCCGTCAGGGTGATCGTGGCCGCGGCCCCGCCCGCGGAACGCAGCGCGGCGTTTCTGGTGCAGGCGATCGCCCCCGGGCCGCTGGTGAAGGCGGGCAGGGCCCGCTTTGCGCCCGAGGTGATCGACATCGGGACACTCGGCACCGCGTCGTGGGATACCGCCGCCGGGATGGTGCTCCTCGATCCGCCGCCGCTGTCCGAGCAGACCTGGGAGGCGCTCGACCGCTGGGTGTCGGACGGGCATGGGCTGGTCGTCTGGCTGGGGCCCCGGGCCGGTGCGGCCGAGCGGTTCAACTCGTCCGCCTCGCGGCGAGTGCTCGGCGGCGATCTCGTGCGCGTGTGGCGGGAGCGGGAGGGCAACTTCCTGGCTCCGGCGGCGCTCGACCATCCGATCCTCGCCGCCTTCCGTCGTGTCGGGGACGCCGTGCCCTGGCAGGACTTTTCCGTGATCCAGCATTGGGAGGTGACTCCGATCGCGGAGGCCGACGGTGTTGCCGCCGCGCCCGTGGCCGCGTATCGCGACGGCCTGCCCGCCATCCTCGAGCATCGGCTCGGTGCCGGGCGGGTCGTGGTGTTCACCACGCCGGTGTCGTCGTCGGCCTCCGACCCTGCGGCCTGGAACACGCTGGCGACCGGATTCGAGCCCTGGCCCTTCGTCGTGCTCGCGAACGAGTCGCTGATCCATGCCGTCGACTCGGCCGACGACCGCAACGTGACCGCAGGCTCTCCCGCGGTCCTGCGGCTGGCACGACGGGATCTGGCGAACGTCACCGTGCGGACGCCGTCCGGCGACGACTTTCCGGCCGCCGTCGACCCGGCCCGGGGCACGGTGACCGTCACCGACACGCGAATCCCGGGAAACTATCGCCTTCAGGCTGGCGGCGATGCCGACGGCATCGCCGACGGGTTCAGCGCGAACCTGGCGGCCCGAGCGACCGACTTCACCCGGCTCTCCCCCGAGGCGCTGGCCGCCGTGCTCGGACCCGGCCACCGGCTCGCCCGTTCCGAGCAGGAACTCGTCCGCGACGTGAATCAGGTGCGGGTCGGGGTCGAACTGTTTCCCTGGCTGATTCTGCTGGCCGCCCTGGCGCTGGCAGCCGACTGGATCGCGGCGAACCGGTTCTACTCGGCCCGCGACGATGCGCCGGGGGCCGCCAGTCCGGCGGCCGCCTTCGCGGGTGAATCCGCTCCGGCAGCCGGTCCGCCGCCGCTCCCCGATGCGGCACGTCCGGATGTGGCTCCGCCGCCGGAGGTGCCGGCATGACCCAGGCGCCGATCGTCGAGGAGATCTCGCTGGCGTGGGACCCGCTCTGGTCGGCGGCCTTCGTCGCCGCCTGTGCGCTCGGCCTGCTGGCCGTGCTCGTGGCCTTTCCGCCCGATCGCTCCCGGCTCTCGCCTGCCGGCCGGGCGATCCTCACCGCACTGCGGTTCGCCGCCTTCCTCGCGGTCGTGACCTGCATGCTTCGGCCGGCGATCGTCGCCACGAGCAAGGCTCGCCAGGAGGGCACCGTCGTGGTGCTGGTCGATGGGTCACGGAGCATGACCGTGACGGACGGCGCTGCCGGCCGCAGCCGGTGGGACGAGATGGTGCTGGCCCTCGACGCCGCGCGACCGGCGGCCCGCCGGCTCACAGGGTCGGGGGGCTTCGAGCTCGCCGTACGACGCTTCGATCGCGACTCGCGCGCCGTCGCCGCGGCGGGGGACGACCCGTTCCCGTTCGCCGCCTGGCAGGACGGCCTGACCGCCGACGAAACCGCGATCGGTGCGGCGATCGAGGATGCCCTCGAGGCGGCTGCGGGACGGGAGCTCGCGGCCCTGATCGTGCTGAGCGACGGCGGCCACCACGCCTACGCGCCCCGCGACGCGGCTCCGCAGTCCGCCGCCCGCCGGGCCGCCGATGCCGCCGTGCCGCTGTGGAGCATCACGTTCGGTCGGCCGCTCGGCGAGGGGGAGGGGCGGGACGCAGCCGTGACGAGCCTGGCCGTCGAGCAGACGGGTTATGTCGGCAATCTCCTGGAGGTGGCGGCGAGGATCCGCCTGGAGGGGCTGGCCGGGCGGGAGGTCGTCGTGAGCCTGTTGGCCGAGGATGACTCCGGCACGATGGGAGAGGTCGCCAGAACGGTGCTCCGGCCCGGCGTCGAGATGGTGGAAGAGGCGGTGCGGCTCGACTGGACGCCCGCGACGACGGGCGAGCGGAAGCTGACGCTGCGAGTGGAGCCGCAGGATGGGGAGGCGGTGCTGGCCAACAACGAGCTCTCGACCTTCGTGGCGGTCATCGACGGGGGACTGAAGGTCCTGTACCTCGAAGGCGTTCTGCGGGTGGAGCAGCGGTTCCTGCGTCGCGTGCTCGCCGCGAGCCCCGACATCCAGGTCGACTTCGACTGGATCGACGCGACCCTGCGCGACCGCTGGCCGGTCGACATCTCGCGTCGGCTGGGTGCCAAGCACGACGTCTATCTCCTCGGTGACCTCGATTCGGCCGCGATCCGGCCGCAGGATCTCGCCACCATGCTCGGCAGAATCGAGGCGGGGGCCGGCCTGGGCATGCTGGGAGGGTTTCATGCCTTCGAGGCCGGCGGCTGGGGGAGCACCCCGCTGGGGCCGGCCCTGCCGTTCGAAGAGGATCGCCTCGCCCGCCAGCGGTTCGAAGAGCCGATCCGCAAGGGGCTCCACATCGACGGACGGCTGAAGCTGGTGCCCGACCCGCAGTTCTCCGGTGTCTCGATCCTCCGGCTCGAAGCTGCCGACGCCGACACCCGGACGGCGTGGGCGGCGATGCCGTCGCTCGAGGGGGCGAACCGTCTCGGCAGGCTGCGGCCCTCGACCAAGACGCTGGCCACGACCGACGGGGGCGCAACGCTGCTGGTTGCCCGCGAGTACGGCGAGGGGCGGGTGCTCGCCTTCGCCGCCGACTCCACGTGGCGGTGGGCGATGCAGGGAGCCGGAGATCAGCACCGCCGCTTCTGGAGACAACTCGTGCTCTGGCTCGCCCGGCGCGATGCCGCCGAAGCGGACATGCTCTGGGTGAAGCTCGCGCAGCGCCGGATCGCCCCGGGCACGCCGCTGCCCTTCGACACCGCCCTGACGAAGCCCGACGGCGAGGCCGATCCAGCCGCTTCCTTCGAGGCCCTGGTGGTGGATCCGCGGGGCAACCAGCGGCCGGTTCGCGTCGCCCGGCAGCGGGACGCCTTCTCCGGCACGATCGAGGGCTGTGCGGAGCCCGGCGACTGGAGGCTCGTGGTGCGGGCCCAGCGGCCGGGCGACGCCGAGCCGCAGGAACGGGTCGCCCGCTTCACCGTGTTCCGCCAGGATCTGGAGATGGCGAACCCGCGGTCCAACCCGAGGCTGATGGCGAGCATCGCCGAGGTCACCGACGGAGGCGTGAGACCGCCGGAGGACCTCGCGGCGATCTTCGACGAGATCGCGGCCCGGCCGCCGACCTTCGAGTCGCAGGAGCGTTGGTCGCTGGCGCTGTGGGACACGTGGCCGATGCTGCTGATCATGGCGGCCTGCCTGACGGCCGAGTGGTTTCTCCGCAAGCGCTGGGGTCTCGCCTAGAAGCGGCTGGTTTTTCGCCTTTGTGGCCCCCACGCCCCCTGCTACCCTCCCCAGCCCGCGCAGGCTGCCGCACGCGCAGCCTTGGTTCGTGTCCCTGCCTCGCACCGAGGGTCGGCCGTGGTCCGTCGTCGCGCCATTCGTGAGAAGCTGCTGCTGGGCGCCCTGCTCGTGGGCGTGATGGTGGTGGTGCTGTCGGCGAGCAGCTTCCTGGCCGTCTATTCCTACCGGCGGCTGGTGCGGGCGCTCTCCTGCCGGGCGGCCGAGCTGCCGCGGGCCAGCGAGCTCGGCGAGCGGGTCGGCATGCTCCGCCTCACCCATGCCCGGTCCATGGCGGGCGACGCCGGCGAGGTCGGCTCGTTTCTCGACCGGCTCGCCGCCGCCGAGGAGGCGCTCAAGGCCTACCGCCTCGAACTCGACGCCTACGAACTCGACGACAGCCGGCTGGCCGACCGGACCAAGGAGGCGGTCACGGCCCAACGGATCGCCGACTGCCTCGCGACCATCGGCACGATCACCAGGCGTCCGGCAGACATCCAGGCCGGCGGCCCGGCAGGCCGGCACGACACGCTGCTGGCCGTGGGGCCCCAGCTCGAGTCGCTGGCCGCCCTCACGGAGGAGCTGCCGTCGTTTCTCCAGCAGCGGCTGCACGACCTCTCCAGCGAGGTGCGGACGAGGTACCGGACGCTGATCATCACGACCTGGACCGCGGCGCTTGCCGCCGCCGGCCTGGTGGCGGCGATCGCCGCCTTGACCTACCGCTGGGTGTTTCGCCCGCTCCGCCTGCTCGGGCACGGATCCCGCCGCGTGGCCGCCGGCGACTTCACCTACCGCATCGCGCTCGACACCGACGACGAGATGGCCGAGCTCGCCGAGGCGCTCAACGACATGACGGAGCGGTTCCAGGAGATCCGCGACGACCTGGATCGCCAGGTGCAGGAGCGGACGCGCGAGGTGATCCGCAGCGAGCAGCTGGCCAGCGTGGGCTTCCTGGCGGCGGGCGTGGCGCACGAGATCAACAATCCCCTGGCCTCGATCGCCATGTGCGCCGAGTCGCTCGAGGGCCGGATCGAAGCCCTGGCGGCCGATGAGTCCGACGCCGCGGTGGTGCGGCGCTACCTGGCCCTGATCCAGAGCGAGGCCTTCCGCTGCAAGGGCATCACCGAGAAGCTTCTCGATTTCTCCCGGCTCGGCGAGGTGCGGCGGCAGGCCACGGCGCTGGTCGGCGTCGTCACCGACGTGGCGGAGATGCTCCGCCATGTCGGACGGTTCGCCGGCCGAACGATCGCCATCGAGGAGGGGGGCGACGTGCTGGTGATGGTCAATCCGCAGGAGATCAAGCAGGTGGTGCTCAACCTGCTGGTCAACGCGCTCGACTCGATCGAGGACAGCGGCACGGTGCGGGTCGCGGCGCGGCGGACCGGCGGCGAGGCCGTGCTCACGCTGGTCGACGACGGCTGCGGGATGACTCCCGAGGTGCTGGAGCACCTCTTCGAGCCGTTCTTCACGCGGCGCAAGTCGGGCCAGGGCACGGGGCTGGGGCTCTCGATCGCCCACCGGATCGTCGCCGACCACGGTGGTCGCATCCAGGCCTCGAGCGACGGTCCCGGCAAGGGTTCGACCTTCCGCGTCACCCTGCCGCTGGCCCAGGTCGGCGTCGCCGATCCCGTCGGCCGCGCCGCCTGATCACGTCACCCCGTCCACTCCCGCCCCGAAGGTGCCAGCCGCCGTGAAGACGACTCCCCGACCGATGCGGATCCTGTTCGCCGACGACGAGGCCTCGCTCCAGGAGCTGATGCGGATCGAGTTGCCGCGGCTGGGGCACGAGGCCACCGTCTGCCCGGACGGCCGCACGGCGCTGGCGGCGCTCGAGCGGACCGCCTACGACTGCGTGATCGTCGACCTCGACATGCCGGGGGTCGGGGGCTTGGAGGTCATCGCCCGCGTCCGCGAGACCTCGCCCGACACGGAAACCGTGATCGTGACGGGCAAGTCGTCGATGGAGAGCGCCGTGGCGGCGGTTCGGCAGGGGGTGTTCGACTACCTGACGAAGCCCTGCAAACTCGCCGACATCCAGGCGGTGCTGGAACGGGTGCGGAAGAAGCGGGAGCTGACGACGCGGCTGCGGGCCCTGGAGCGGCGGGTTCGCAGGGCGGAAGGGGCCACGCACCTCGTGGGCGACTCGCCCGGCCTCGACGGGGTGCGGCGGCTGATCGCCCGGGTGGCCGCGAGCGAGGCCACGGTGCTCATTCGCGGCGAAACCGGCAGCGGCAAAGAACTGGTCGCCCGGGCGATCCACGAGGGCAGCCCCCGGGCCGACGGGCCGCTCGTGGCGGTCAACTGCGGCGCCCTCCCGGAGCACCTCGTGGAGAGCGAGCTGTTCGGCCACCGGAAGGGGGCCTTCACCGGTGCCGACGAGCATCGCGCCGGGCTGTTCGAGGTGGCGGATGGCGGCACGCTGTTCCTCGACGAGGTGGGCGAGCTGCCGAAGGCGCTCCAGTCGCGGCTGCTGCGAGCCCTGGAGAGCGGCGAGATTCGCCGCGTCGGAGACAATCTCCCGATCACCGTCGACGTGCGCGTGGTCTGCGCGACCCACCGGTCACTCGAGGAGATGGTCAAGGGGGGAGAGTTTCGCGAGGACCTGCTGTTCCGGATCAACACCTTCGAGATCGTGATCCCGCCGCTCCGAGACCGGCGCGCCGACATCCCGGTCCTGGTCGATCATTTCGTCCGTCTCTCGCGCCCCCAGACGTCTGCCCGGGCTCCCGTCGCCGACGACTCGGCGCTGGCCGCCCTCGCCGCCCACGCCTGGCCGGGCAACGTCCGCGAGCTTGCCAACGTCGTCGAGCACGCGCTCGTGCTCTGCGACGAACTGCCGTTGGCCCTGGCGCACCTGCCGGCCAGGTTCGGCGGGCTGCGGCCGGCGGAGCCGCCGGCGCCGCGGCCTGCCGAGCGGGGAGGCGACCGCCCGGCTTCATCCGCACGCCCGGAAAGCCTGAGGGAACTCGAGATCCGGGCGATCCTCGAGGGCCTCGAGCGGAACAAGGGCAACAAGGTCCGCACGGCCGAGGAGCTCGGGATCAGCCTGAAGACGCTCTACAACAAGCTGCACCAGCTCCACGAGGGCACGCTCGACAAGACCGGCTGACCGGTCAGGTCTTGCGGACCACGCCTACGAGCACTCCCAGCACTCGGGCGTTGCGCACGTAGATGGGCCTCATCGACGAATTGGCCGGCTGCAGGCGGATGCGGTCCCGCTCCGGAAACCACTGCTTCAGCGTGGCCTCGCCGTCTTCCGTTTGGGCGACGACGATGTCACCGGCGTGGGCGGTCTGCTTCTTCTGGATCACAACCCAGTCGCCGTCGGCGATCTGGGCATCGATCATCGACTCGCCCATGACCTTCAGCACGAAGTGGTTGTCGCGGTTGAAGAGCGACTCGAAATCGATCCGATCGGTCTGCTCCTCGGCGGGACGCAGCGTGCCGGCCGCGACCCAGCCGGCCATCTGCAGGCCCCGCAGGTGGGCCGGCTCAGTCACGAGCTCGATCGCCCGCGACATGTTCTTGCCCCGGGTGATCAGCCCCTTGCGCTCGAGCGCCTTGAGATGGCAGACGACTCCGTTGGGCGAACGAATCTTGAATGCCTGCCCGATCTCCCGCACCGTGGGACCGTAGCCCCGGGAGTGGATCTTGTCGCGGATGAAGGCGTAGATCTCGATCTGCCGCTCGGTGGGCGCGTCGCCCTCCTGCTCGTCGGACTTCTGCACCAGATTGAGCGGGTTGCCCTTCACGGCAGCCGCCGCGGCGGCCACTCGGCGGCGCTTGGGCCGCTCCGGCGGGGCAGTTCGGGAACTGGGCGTCTTGCGCTTGGCCATGAGACGTGAGCGGCGAACCGCTTTCCTGTGCGGGATTTCGTGAACGGACGAGCCTTCATCCAGCAGCGGCCGAGCCGGGTATCGACACCGGCAGCCTATGGACGCCAGTATCTTACTATACGGCCGTTCATTTTCAAGGGGCGGCCCGTGCCCGTCACCGGACGCTCGCTGCAGCCTCGTTCCTGGGGATCATGGCAGGGCAATCGCATCTTATTGAGCTTTGAATCACTCCTGTTCGGCACGAGATTTGCGCCAGGCAGTCTCGGTAATTCGGGCTAAATAGGTGGAGTTGCGCGCTGCGGACAAGGCTGGCATAGTGTGGCGCATGGCTGCCGCTCGCCACAAGATTCGCGGCGAAGACGTGCAAGGCTTCAAGTACTTCAAGGCGCTGCGTGGCCTGATTGAACGATTGCACTTTGTCGGCACTGCGCGGGACAAGGCTGGCAATCGTGATCTTCATATGGATCAGTACTGCACGCTGATCCTGCTCTGGTTCTTCAGCCCTGTCGTCGACAGCCTCCGGGGTATCCAGCAGGCCTCCGAACTCGACAAGG
>VGYR01000026.1 GCA_016872925.1 Planctomycetota bacterium | reverse complement strand
AACCGCGCCGGAGTGCTCCGGCCCCGCGACCACTTCATCAGCGTCGCTCGCTGCTCAACCGTCAGAACAACTGGCTTGGCAACACGCATGACGGAATCCTCCATGAGTTGAGGATTCAACGGCACTGACAGCAATAAGTTGCGTTATTTCGGAGACACTACACTAGTCGCCCGCGGCGGCAATCGCATCGGGCAGCGTGAACGCCCCGTCGTAGAGCGCCCGGCCGACGATGCAGCCCGCACAGCCGAGCGCGGCCACGCGGCGGATGTCATCCAGCGTGGCGATGCCTCCGGAGGCGATCAGCGGCGCCCCGGTGGCCGCGAGCATCTCCTTCAGGCCCGCGATGTTCGGCCCGGTGAGCGTGCCGTCGGTCGCGATGTCGGTGTAGACGATGGCCGCGAGCGGCAGGCCGGCGTGACGCCGCGCCACCTCGACCGCCAGCTGCTCGCTGGTGTCGAGCCAGCCGCGGGTCGCCACCCGGCCGTCGCGGGCGTCGAGCCCCAGGACGACCCGGCCCGGATGGGACTCGGCCAGGCGCTCGAGCAGGTCGGGGTCCTCGACCGCTACGCTGCCGACGATCACCCTCGCCAAACCCGCTGCGAGGTAGGACTCGGCCGTCTCGACGGTGCGGATCCCACCGCCGACCTGACAGGGCACGCCGGCAGCGGCCGCCATCCGGCGCACGAGTTCCGCCTGCACCGGCGCACCCGCCTTGGCGCCGTCGAGATCGACGATGTGCAGCCGCGCCGCGCCGCCGGCGAGAAACCGGCCGACCATCGCCAGCGGGTCATGGCCGAACACCGTCTCCCGATCGTAGTCGCCGCGCAGCAGACGCACGCAGTTCCCGCCACGCAGGTCGACCGCCGGCCAGAGTTCCATGGAAGCATCCGGGAGAAGGGGAGAGGGGGCGCGACGGCCTCAGCCTTGGGCCACGAACGACGCCAGGAGCCGCAGGCCCACCGCCTGGCTCTTCTCGGGATGAAACTGCGTGGCGAACAGGCGGCCTCGGGCGACGGCGGAGACGAACTCCCCGCCGTAGTCCGTGAAGGCCGCGATGTCGCCGCGATCCCGCGGCCGGGCGTGGTAGGAGTGCACGAAGTAATACCAGCCGTCTGGCTCCCGGCCCGCGGCGGCGTCCCGCCAGCGCACCGTGTTCCAGCCCATGTGCGGCACCTTCATGCCGGCCGGCAGCTCGAACCGCACCACCTCCCCCGGCAGCAGGCCGAGCCCCTCGTGACGCCCCCCCTCGAGGCCCGCGTCGAAGAGCAGCTGGAGGCCCATGCAGATGCCGAAGAAGGGCTTCTCGGCCCGGACGTGCGCCACGATCGGATCCACCAGGCCGCGGTCGCGGAGCGCCCGCATCGCATCGCCGAACGCGCCCACGCCGGGCAGGACCAGACGATCCGCCTCGGCCACCACCTGCGGGTCGTCGGTGATTCGCGCGGCCGTGCCGAGCTTCTCGAACGCCTTCTGCACGCTGCGCAGGTTGCCGCTGCCGTAGTCGACCACCGTCACCATGCGGCGGAGTCTAGCAGGTCACCAGCGGGCGGTCACTCACTTCGCGGCCACGTCGACCGCGGCGCGATCCGGATACACGACGAGCTCGACCCGCCGGTTGCGGGACCGTCCGGCAGCGGTTGCGTTGGAGACGAGGGGGTGGTTGGCGCCGTGGGCCACGAGGAACAGCTGCTTCTCGTGCATCGACGTGCGGGTCGTCAGAAAGTCGAAGACCGCCGCCGCCCGCGCCGCGGTCAGCTGATGCGGCGAGGCCCACGAGGCGTTCTGGAGCGGCTCGGTGTCGACGTGCCCCTCGATCCCGATGAAGTGGCCCGGATACACCCGCTCGATCTCGTCGGCCACCTGCGTGAGCGTCGCCGCCCCCTGCGGCAGCAGGTTGGCGGTGCCGTCGTCGAACATCCTGTCGGCCGGGATGTCGATCCGCACCACGGCGCCGTCGAACCGCGACTGGAGTTCCGGCAGCTTCAGCTGCGTCATCGCCGACTGCATCACGACCGGAGTGACCGGCACGCCGCCGTCGGTGCCCACCCGCGGCGGCTTGTCGGCCCCGGGAGGCAAGCCGGCCGCCCGGGCCTGGGCGAGTTGCGACGAGGTGCTGGCGAGCTGGTCGCGGAGCGCGGCGATCTCGTCCTGCATCACCTCCGACTCCTGCCGGCTGCGGACCAGGGCGCTCTCGAGCTGTCGGCCGTCGACATCCGCGTAGGACGGGGGCAGGTCCGCACCCTGGAACTGCGGCAGCGTGTGCGCGGGGGCCGCGACGCCCGGCGGCGGCTCGAGGCTCGGCGGAGCGATCGCCGCCTGCTTGCGAAACGGGTTGCCCGCACAGCCGGCCACGGCGGCACAGAGGACGACCGCCGGGACGGAGACGAGCCGATCGGTGCGCGACCGCGAAGGCATGGGGAAGGGGGGACTCCAGGGGGCCGCGGATGGTACGCAGCCCCGGGCGGGGGAGACAAGACCGCCCACGGCGAGCGAAATGCGTCAACCGCCGGCCGCGGGCCGCACCCGCCGCCACGCCCAGAGGGCGAGTCCCGTGAGCACCACGACGGCCACGACCACGGCCGCCATCTCGATCGGGTGCTCGAAGGCGGGGCCGGCACGCCGCCACACCGACCGCCAGCCGGCCGTGACGACGACGCCGGCGAGGCACAGGCTCGGCCCGAAGGGCAGCTCCGACTCCTGCCGCATCACGAGCTGAAAGACGCCGTGCACGAGGCCGAGGAAGACGCCCCCCATGCAGATCAACACGCAGGCCTGCCAGCCGAGCCACGCGCCCATCATGGCCATGAGCGTGACGTCGCCGAGGCCCATGGCCTCGCGGCCGACGGCCCGCGAGGCGAGCTCCCTGGTCAGCCAGACGATGCCCGCGGCGATCACGGCACCACCGAGCGCCGAGGCCAGTCCGCGCCAGTGATCGCCGCCGGCCACCCAGGCCGCAAGCGTGATCGCGAGGCCGCAGGCGGCGGCCCACGTCCGGTCGGCGGCGAGCAGCCGACGTCGCCACGACGCCCCGGAGGCGTCCGGCGGCTCGGTCCCGACCAGGCACCAGGCCGCCAGCGCGACGGCCGCGGCGACGAGGCCGCTCACGGAGGGGGCCGACCCCAGCCAGTCGGGCCACGGGCCGTGCAACGGACCGCACAGCCCCAAGACGTCTGGCTGCCGCAGCGGCGGGGCGAAGGATCGGGGCTCCTCGAGCACCACCGGCAGCAGGCCACCCGGATGGACCGCGTTCCACAGCAGGCCCGCCAGCACGCCGGGGACGGTGATGGAATCGGGGATCACGCGATCCCGCAGGTCGACCCATGCCGCGGCGGCCAGCAGGAAGAGGAGCACGAGCGCTGCGACCCAGCGCTCGCCGAGCGCGTCGCCGGCGACCGCATCCGCGGGGAACTGACCGACGCACCGCACCAGCCAGGCCCATGCAGCCACCGCCGCGGCGGCTCCGCTCGCCGCGGTGATCCAGCCCACGTGCCGGAGCGACCGAAACGGGGGATCGATCGAGGCGGCCACGACCCGGGCGAGGGTTCGGCCGCCGAACCAGCCGACGACCGCGGCCCCGGCGGCCCAAGCCCAGATCTCCGGGGCGACGAGGGGTGTCATGCGTCGCCCCTCGAGCCCGACGCATCGAGCCATCGCAGGATCCGGTCGGCCAGCTCCGCTGGCGGCTCGGAGCCTGCGTCCACGCGGAGGTCGGCCGACTCTCGGTAGAGCGGCTCACGATCCGCCAGGGCCGCAGCCACCTCATCCAGCGGATCCGCTCCCGACAGGGCGGGCCGCCGGGTCGCGGTCAGCGGATCTGCCGCCAGGCGGGCCCGGACGACCTCCGGCGGGGCGTCGAGCCAGACCACCGGCCGCCCCGCGCGGCGCAGCAGCGCCCGGTTGTCGGGCCGCAGCACGACGCCCCCGCCGGTGGCCACGACGCCGGGCTCATGCTCGAGCAGTTCGGCGAGAACGTCCGCCTCGAGGTCGCGAAACGAAGCCTCGCCGCGGCCGCGGATCAACTCGGCGATGCGGCAGCCGGCCCGATCCTCGAGGACCGCGTCGGCGTCCTGCCAGGAAACAGCCAGCCGCGCCGCGAGGAGCGCGGCCACCGTGGACTTGCCGCTTCCCCGATATCCGATCAGCGTGACGCGTGGCATGCAGGAGGAGTCTCCGGACGGTCAGGCTGGGTGCTTCGCCGAGGCCGTCGCCCGCTTGAGCGCCTCGCGCATCACCTCGTGGGCCGGCTCCGCTCCGTGCCAGATGCGGAACTGGATCGCGGCCTGCCTGACGAACATCTCCACGCCGGTGACCGTGCGGCAGCCGACGCTGCGTGCCTCCTTGATCAGGAGCGTGCTCTCCGGATTGTAGACGGTGTCGAACACCACCATGTACGGCCTGAGATGCTCCTTGTCGTAGGGGCTCTCGTCGACGTTGGGGTGCATGCCGACCGGCGTGGCGTTCACGATGCAGTCGTAGGGCATCCGATGCCGGGCGGCCCAGTCGACCGACTTGCAGCCGATCTCGGCGGCGATCTTCCGGGCCCGGTCGGCGGTTCGCGAGGTGACGGTCACCTCGACGCCGCGCCGCTTGAGGCCGAAGCCCACCGCCCGGGCGGCGCCTCCCGCCCCGAGCACGAGGGCCGACTTCAGGCCCAGCCCCTCCTGCCCATCCGGCGGTCGATCCTCCACGTGAAGCGCCGCCGCGAGGCTCTCGACGGCGGCGACCGCGTCGGTGTTGGCAGCGGCGATCCCGTCGGCCCGGAAGGTGAGCGTGTTGGCGGCGCCGATCGCCTTGACGAGGTCGTCCGCATGGGCCACCTGCCGCAGCACCGCCTCCTTGTGCGGGATCGTCAGGCTCAGCCCCGCCAGGGGCCAGCGGGCGGCCCCGGAGAGAAACTCGTCGATCTGCTCCGCCGGCACCCGGAAGGGCACGTAGACCGCTTCGATTCCCGCGGCCGCCAGCGCCGCGTTGTGCACCACCGGCGACAGGCTGTGGGCCACGGGGTCGGCCACCACCCCGTAGATCCTCGTCGCCTGGGTGATCGTGTCGTAGCGGTACATCTCCCGCATCTGGCGCCAGCCGATCTGGCCCGGGGCCAGCACGCGGTCTTCGTTGAAGGTGGCGAACGTGAACGGGGCCCCGGCCCGGCCCCCGAGAATCCGCGTCGGCACGCCGATGTCGCCCATGCAGATGCCGATCGTCGGCAGCTTGCTGGCGTGCACCATCTGCAGCATCCGCAGGTTGTCGATGGGGTGATTGGCCATGGTGGCGATCTTCACCACGTCGGCGCTCATCGATGCCAGCCGCTTGTGCAGGAGCGTGAGGTCGGCGGGCGTCTTCTGGAAATCGTGGTGGCTGACGATCCGCTTGGTCGCGCCGAACCGCGGCACGGCGGCGGCGACGTCGTCCTCGAGGTCGACGTAGTCGGCGCCTTCGACGATGGCCGTGCGCAGCAGCGTCAGGCGGGCCTCCTCGGAGTGCTCCCAGCGGCCGCCGTCGCTCTTCCGCCGGCACGTGACGATCACCGGGCTGGGCCGGTCCTTGAGGAGCCGCCGCACGTTGACGTCGCCCTGCACGTAGTCGAGCCGCAGCTCGACGAGCCGCACGCCGTTGTCCACGAGGTGCTTGTGCTCGGCGATCATGTGCCGGTGGCGGCCGCGACCGATGCTCACGCAGATCATGGCGTCTCCTCGTGACTTCAGGTGCGCCGGAACTGGCGGTCGAGATCCTGCCGCGAGAGCGTCAGGGACGTGGGCCGCCCGTGCGGGCAGTGGTGCGATTCGGGAACCACGCGCCGCTCCCGGACGAGCGCGTCGACCTCCGCCTGGGAGAGCCGATCCCCCGCCTTGATCGCGGCCTTGCACGCGAGGCCGTGCAGCACCTCGTCGACGAGGATGCCGCTCGCCCGGCCGCCGGCCGCCGACGCCGACAGCCGGTCGAGCACTTCGCGGACGATGGTGGCGGCGGGCGTGTCGCCGGCCAGGGCCGGCTTGGAGGTGACGATCACCGTGCCGCCCCCGAACGGCTCGATCCGCATCCCGGCCCGCTCCAGGGTCGCGGAATGCTCCGTGACCAGTTCGAGTTCGGCGGGATGAAGGTCGACCCGCTCGGGCACCAGCAGCGGCTGGACTTCGAGCCCCCCCGACTCGACGGAGGCCTTGAACTTCTCGTAGAGCAGCCGCTCGTGGAGCGCATGCTGGTCGATCACCTCGATGCCCCCGGCCGTTTCCACGACGATGTAGCGGTCGTGCATCTGCACGGCCCGTTCGTCGCCCGCCTGACGGTCGTCGACCGGGTCCGTCTCCCAGCGGGGGGCGAACGACGGGCTCCCGGGGGGCTCCGCTCCCGTCGGCCGCTCACCCGACGCCGGCCTGGCGGAACCATCCATCCCGGGCAACCGCCACGCCCCGGCCGCAGCGGGGGCGAAGCCCGCGAACTCGGGCACGGTTGCCGCGACGGTCCTCGGGGGCTCCAGTCGCGTGGCCACGTTCTCCGCGAGGAACTTGGAACGCAGGGCCGCGAGCACCAATCGGTAGAGCCGCGACGGCTCGCGGAACCGGACCTCCATCTTCGCGGGATGCACGTTGACGTCGACCGCCTCGGGAGGCAGGTCGAAGGCCAGGAACGCGATCGGCTGCCGGCCGCCGAGCAGCAGGCCGCGATACGCCTCCTGGACGGCGTGCAGGATCGACCGATCGCGGAAGGGACGGCCGCCGACGAACAGGTGCTGGAGGCGGCCACTCGCGACGTCGTCCTCCGGCCGACCGACGAAACCATGGACGGAGATCTCGCCGTCGTCGGCCTCCACCTCGATCAGCCGAGCCGCCAGGTCGGCCCCGAAGAGAGCGGCGATCCGGTCGCGCCACGAGGCTGTCGCCGGCAGATCGTGCACGCGCCGGCCGTTGTGCGCCAGCGAGAGCGCCGTCCCGGGCTGGGCCAGGGCGGTGCGGACGAAGGCCTCCGAGGCATGCGACCACTCCGTCTGCGGGGCGCGGAGGAAGGCCCGGCGGGCCGGGACGTTGCCGAACAGTTGGTGGACCTCGACCGTCGTTCCCAGGGCGCACCCGTCCGGCCGCACCTCCTCCTCGCGGCCCCCGTCGACCGTGATCGAGGCGCCGGGGCCCTGGGGAGTCCGCGAGCGGATCACGAGCCGCGAGACCTCCGCGATGCTTGCCAGCGCCTCGCCGCGGAATCCGAGGGTCTCGATCCGCTCGAGGTCCTCCGCCACCCGCAGCTTGCTCGTGGCGTGGGCCCTGACGGCCAGCGGCAGGTCTTCGGCCTCGATTCCGCCCCCGTCGTCCACCACGCGGATCAGCGCGATGCCCCCCTGCTCGAGGGCCACGTCGACCCGCGTCGGAGCGGCATCGAGGGCGTTCTCGAGCAGCTCCTTGACGACGCTCGCCGGCCGCTCGACGACCTCGCCGGCAGCGATGCGGTTGACGACCGCCATCGGGAGTTGGTGGATGCGTCCCATGCGGCCGGCGGCTCAGGTGAGCTGGTATTCCTTGATCTTCCGGTACAGCGTCCGCTCGCCGATGCCGAGCAGGTCGGCGGCCTGCTCGCGGTTGCCGCCGGTGAGCTTGAGCGTCTCCGTGATGAAGATCCGCTCGATCTCCTCGAGGGGACGACCGACGAGCGGTCCGAGCCCGCCGTTCATATCGAGACCGGCTGTGGGCGCGGCCGTCGCCGCCGAGTCGGGCTCGAGCTCGATCGGCAGGTCGTCGACGTCGAGCATCTCGTCGCAGTCGACCACGACCATGCTCTCGATGACGTTGCGGAGCTGCCGCACGTTGCCCGGCCACGGGTAGGAGCCCAGCTTCACGCGGGCGGGCAGGGACATGCCCTTGATCGCCTTGCCATGCCGCTTCGCGAAGGTCTTGACGAAGTGCTCGATCAGCAGCGGAATGTCCCCGGTCCGGTCCCGGAGCGGCGGGATGCCGATGGTCACCACCTTCAGGCGGTGGTAGAGGTCGCTGCGGAAGCCTCCCGACGCGATCGCCTCCTCGAGGTTGCGGTTGGTCGCCGAGAGGATGCGGACGTTCACCCGCACGGGCGTGTTGGACCCGACGCGGGTGATCTCCCCCGACTCGAGCACGCGGAGGAGCTTGATCTGCGTCGCCATCGGCATGTCGCCGACCTCGTCGAGAAACAGCGTGCCCCCGTTGGCGAACTCGAACTTCCCGACGCGGTCGCTGGAGGCGTCGGTGAAGGCCCCACGGACGTGGCCGAAGAGTTCGCTCTCCAGGATGTTCTCGCTGAGCGCCGCGCAGTTGAGGGCCACGAACGGCTTGCTCTTTCGCGGGCTGTTCTGGTGCACCGCCTGGGCGACGAGTTCCTTGCCGGTGCCGGTCTCGCCCTGGATCAGCACCGTGGCGTCGGTGGGGGCGATCCGCTTCAGCCGCTCGATCAGGCCGAGCATCTGCGGGCTCTGGCCGACGACGCCCTCGAAGCCGAACTTCTCGTCGAGCCGCCGGTTGAGCTCGAGGTTCTGCCGCCGGAGGATCACGCCCTCCGCGGCCTTCTCGACCGCCGCCCGGAGATGGGCCATGTCGAGGGGCTTCTGCAGGTAGGTGAACGCGCCCTGTTGCATCGCCTGCACGGCCGACGGGATCGTGCCGTGGCCGGTGACCACGATCACCTCGGTCTCGGCCGCAGCCTGCTTGGCGCGGGCCAGGATCTCGAGCCCGCCGATGTCGTTCATCATCAGGTCGGTGACCACGATGTCGAACGGCTCGGCCTCGATCCGCCGGCTGCCCTCGACGCCGCTGCCCACCACGGTGACCTGATGGCCGAGCCGCCCCAGCACCTCGCCCATCGTCCGGGCGTGCACGATGTCGTTGTCCACGACCAGCAGGCGGACGGCCGTCGCGCCGGCGGACGGCTCGGCGGAGTCGCTCGATCTCGGCGGTGCGGGGGACGAAGCCATGAAGGGGATGGTACGGAGCGTGCGGGGAGGGCGTCCAGCAGCGCGGGCCTCACCCGGCGGGAGGGGCTCCGGGCTGGCCCCCCGTGGGGAGCCGCGGCGGCGCGGGCAGCCAGATCGTGACCTTCGTTCCCCGGCCGGGGGCGCTCTCGACGTCGATCGTTCCGCCGTGAGCCTCGATGATCTTCCGGGCCGTCGGCAGCCCCAGTCCGGAGCCTCCCTGCTTGGTCGTGTAGAAGGCGCCGAACACCTTGCCGAGTGTCTCGGCATCCATGCCCGGACCGGTGTCGATCAGCTCGAGCAGCACCCCCATGCCCGCCGGCCGCGTCCGCACCACCAGCTGCCCGCCCTGCTGCTCCATCGCCTGGATCGCGTTGATCAGCAGGTTGAGAACCGCCGAGCGGAACGTCTCCCGGTCGAGCCGCACGGCCGGCAGTTCGGGGTCGAGGTAGCGGACGATCTCGACCCCCGCCTCGTGGGCGCGAATCGAGAAGAAGTCGAGCAGCTGCTCGAGTTCCACGTTCAGGCTGCCCGGCTCGAGCGTCAACGACTCCTGACGGGCGAAGTCGAGGAAGTCGCCGAGCAACTTCTGCAGCCGGTCGCACTCCTGCCGGACGAGGTCGATCTTCGCCTTGGCCCGTCGATCCCGCTGCTTCGTGGGCGAGCCGGGATCGGTGTTCTCGAAGTCCTCGGCCAGGAGTTCCATGGTGAGCCGGATCGTGGACAGCGGGTTGCGGATCTCGTGGGCGAGGCCGCCCACGAGAGCCGCGAACTCCGCATACGTCTCGGCACTGGAGCGGTCGCGATCGTCTGCGGACGACATGGCGGCTCCGCCCCTCATCGGGCTCGCTGGACGCGGGTCACTCCGCCGCCGGGGAGCCGGCCGCCTCGGCCTGCTCCCGCAGCACGGCCTTGCGGCTGAGCTTCACGCGATCCTGGTCGTCGACCGCGATCACCTTCACCCGCATGACGTCGCCGATCCGGCAGACGTCCGCCACGCTCTTGACGAACTCGTCGGAGAGTTCGCTGACGTGGCAGAGGCCGTCCTTCCCGGGAACCAGCTCGACGAAGGCTCCGAAGTCCTTGATGCTCGTCACCCGCCCTTCGTAGATGCGGCCGACCTGGATCGAGGCGGTGAGCGCCTCCACCTGGGCCATGGCCGCCATCGCCCCCTCGGCGTCGTGGCTGGCCACCGTCACGGTGCCGTCGTCCTCGACCTCGATGCTCGCTCCGGTCATCTCCTGGATGCCGCGGATCGTCTTGCCACCCGGGCCGATGAGCAGGCCGATCTTCTGCGGATCGATCCGCGTCCGCAGGAGCCGCGGCGCCCAGACCGAGATCTCCGGACGCGGCCGGCGGATCGCCGAGAGCATCGTCCGCAGGATCTCGAGCCGAGCCTCGCGGGACTGCCGCAGCGTGGCCTCGATGATCGCCGGCGAGATGCCGTCGATCTTGAGGTCGAGCTGGATGCCCGTGATGCCGTTCTGCGAGCCGGCGATCTTGAAGTCCATGTCGCCGTAGTGGTCCTCGTCGCCGATGATGTCGGTGAGGAGCACCCACTGCTGCTCGCTCTGCTTCACCAGGCCGACCGAGATGCCGGCGACCGGGTGTGAGATCGGCACGCCCGCGGCCATCAGGCCGAGGGTCGCCCCGCAGACGCTCGCCATCGAGCTCGAGCCGTTCGACTCGAGGATGTCGGAGATCACGCGGATCGTGTACGGAAACACGTCCGGATCGGGCAGCACCGGCTTCACGCTCCGCTCCGCCAGGGCACCATGCCCGAGTTCCCGCCGGCCGGGGCCGCGGATCGGCCGCACCTCGCCCACCGAAAAGGACGGGAAGTAGTAGTCGAGCATGAACTTCTTGGAGTACTCGTCGATCAGGCCGTCGACCCGCTGCTCGTCCTTGCCGGTGCCGAGCGTGATGGTGACGAGGGCCTGGGTCTCACCTCGCTGGAAGAGCGCCGACCCGTGCACGCGGGGCAGCAGGTCGACCTCGCAGTGGAGCGGCCGGAGCGACTTGTGGTCGCGGCCGTCGGGACGCTTGCCCTCGAGGATCAGCTCGCGGACGGCCCGCTCCTCGAGGCCGTGCCAGACGTGCGCGAAGTCGGCATCGCTGATGCCGCCCGCCGCCCCCGGCTTGAACTGGAAGGCCTGCTCGGTGGGGCAGACCTCGGCCTTGGCCCGCTCGCGGAGGGCCTTCACCGCCTGGCCCCGGTCCTGCTTGCCCATGATGGCCTTCGCGGCCTTGAGCTCGCCGAGGAAGCCGCTGGTGAGCCGGTCACGGAGCGTCGAGTAGTCGGCCAGGACGTAGTCCTTCTTGGGCTTGCCCGCCAGGCGGACGAGCTCTTCCTGCATCTCGCAGATCACGCGGATGATCCGGTGCGCCTCCTCGAGGGCCTGGAGCATCCGGTCTTCCGGCATCTCGCGGGCGAAGCCCTCGATCATCAGCACGGCCGTGGGGCTGCCGGAGACGACGAGGTCGAGATCGCTCTCCTCGAGCTGGTCGATCGTCGGGAACGGCACGAATCGGCCGTCGATCTGGGCGATCCGCACGCTGCCCAGCGGCCCCTTGAAGGGCAGCGGGGAGATGCACAGCGCCGCGGAGGCGCCGATCATCGCCAGCACGTCCGGGTCGTTCTGCCGGTCGCTCGACAGGACGTTGGCCTGGATCTGGACCTCGTCGTAGAACCCGTCGGGAAACAGCGGCCGGATCGGGCGATCCATCAGCCGGGCCGTCAGCGTCTCCTTGAGGGTGGGTCGGCCTTCCCGCTTGAGGAAGCCGCCTGGGAACTTGCCCGCCGCCGCGACCCGCTCACGGTAATCGCAGGTGAGGGGAAAAAAGTCGATGCCCGGCCTGGGAGCGCCGGTGGCCGAGGCCACGAGCACGACGGTCTCGCCGTAGCTGACCAGGGCGCTGCCCGCCGCCTGCTTGGCCAGGAAGCCGGTCTCGATCGCCAGGACCCCGTCGCCGATTCGCCGTTCAACACGCTGTTTCACGTCTGCATTCCTTCTTGGTTGTCGGTCCGCCGCGGCCCGCGACCGCTCGGGTCGTCGTTCGCCGGGACGTCCACTCGTTCCATTCTGCCGGGAGCACCGAAGCATCCCGACGAACCGGACTCACGAACCCCGCGGAGGTCGCAGGCCGAAGCCGCCGACGCTCCAGAGGAGTTGCCAATCAACGCCAGCCCCGGTTCCGACCACGATTCCCCGAAGGGAGGCAGAGGCGGAACCGCCCGCTACTTGCGGATGTCCAGGCGGCGGATGATGTCGAGATACCGCTGCGGGGCCACCCGCTTGAGGTAATCGAGAAGCCTGCGACGACGGCTCACCATCATGAGCAGACCCCGCCGGCTGGCGAAATCCCTCGTGTGCTTCTTGAAGTGATCCGTCAGGTGCGAGATCCGGCCCGTGAGGAGGGCGATCTGAATCTCAGCCGAACCGGTGTCGGCGGTTCCCCGCCGGTTGGCACCGATCAGCTCCTTCTTGCGTTCTTTCGTAAGCGACATCAGCCGACGACCACCCTCCATGGGTGGCATTGATTGTGTGACTCTGGTTTCGACGCAGAGTGTAGCGGCGGACCGCCAGATTGCAACCTGCCTGGCTTTCAGGCCCGGTTGACCACCGCCCGCTGCTGCTTTTTGCCGACTCCATGGGGCGTGTGCACCACGTCCCAGACCAGCCCCAGCGACTCCATCACGCGGATCACCCAGTAGGTCGGATCGAGTTCCCACCAGCGATGGCCGTGGGCCGCCATCCGCTGGTAGGCGTGGTGGTTGTTGTGCCACCCCTCGCCGAAGCCGAGCAGGCCCACCCACCAGAGATTCCGCGAATCGTCGGTCGTTTCATAGTTCCGGTAGCCCCACATGTGGGTTGCCGAGTTCACCAGCCAGGTGATGTGGAACACGATCACCATCCGGAGCGCCAGCCCCCAGATCAGCCAGGAAATCCCGGTGAATCGATCGTAGAGCAACCAGCCGGAGGCCAGCAGCGTGGCGCCGATCAGGAAGTGCCACAGCAGGAAGGTGCGGTGCAGGAAGATCACGCCCCGATCCTTGACCAGATCCGGCGCCCAACGCTTGGCGTGGGCGGCGAGTTCCTCGGCCGAGTGCCCCGGGAACATCCAGAGCATGTGCGCCCAAAGGCCGCCATCCCGGGGCGAATGCGGATCCCCGTCGAGGTCGCTGAAGGCGTGGTGCTTGCGGTGATTGGCCACCCACGACACGGCGGTCCCTTCACCCGAGATGCCCCCCAGGAGCGCAAACAGAAACCGCAGCGGTGCGGAGGTCTGGAAGCTGCCGTGCGTCAGGAGGCGGTGGTAGCCCAGGCAGACACCGAGGCCGCCGGTCACCCAGTAGAGCGCGAGGCAGATGGCGAGGCCCGACCAGGTGAAGCACAGCGGCGCGGCCAGCGCGGCGAGGTGAATCCCCCCGACCCAGAGCACGGTCGCCCAGTCGAGCGACTTCCAGCGCGTGGCGACCCCGTCCCGGCGCGGCTCCGGCGTAGTCCCGGTTTTGCCGCCGGCCGCCAGCGGGTCGTGGATGGGCGTCTTGCCGAAGCCGTCGGACGGATCGGCATCGGCCGGTCGCCGGGTTCTGGGTTCGAGCAGCGCCTGGGAATGCTCAGGGGGTGGCATCGTGCGGCCTCGCTCTCTTGCGGTGAGGGGGTGTCCGGACCGGGGAACGTTGCCTCTGCGGAGCCACTCTGGCGGCTCCCGCCGGCTCGAAAAGTGTGGCCGCAGCTCCGGGATTCGGGCAGGCCAGAGGGGTCATCTTCCCGTCCAATGAGCGTCAAAAACGCGTCAAAAGCCCCCCCTGTCCCGCACCGCCGAGCCGGTGCTGGGCAGCAGGGCGTCGCGCGGGGCGGCCGCACCCGGGCGAATCGACATCAGCCACGCCCCCGCGCCGCCGGCCGGCACGAAGTCGGCGGTCGGCGGTGAGAGCACCCAGGCGAGCCGTTCGAAGGGCACGGGCGCTGCGGGCGGCTGCAGCAGCGTCGTGCCATCGACGAGCGCCAGCCCGAGAGGCGAACCCGGCAGTGCCGCCACCGCCACCTGGCCGCCCACCACCTCCAGGCGGCAGCCGACGGTGTCGAACCGCCGATTCGCGCCGGGATCGGCGGCGACCGCCGGCCGGCAGCCCAGGGCGAGTGCCAGCCGATCGAAGAAGGCCGCGTCGATCCAGCCGGCGCCGATCCGACACGTGGCCAACCCCTCGACGAGTCGGCCATCCGCCCACGCCAGCCGCTCGACGTCGATGGTCACGTCACCCGCGGCGGCGGCGGCCAAGGGGGCCACGCACCGGGCCAGGTCGACGCGCTCGATCCGCCCGCTGGCCGAACCCGCCCAGCCCCGTTCGTCGCAGTTCGCCACACACCGCCCACGCACCGTGGCCGCCGTGCCGAACACGGCGGTGCCGCCGCCGACCAGGGCCATGGCGACGTCGATCGGCAGCGGTTCGTCGAAGGCGGCCTCCACGTCGAGCCGTTCGGCCCCCGCATCGCCCCCATCCTCCGCAGCCGAACCCAGGTGACGGACCACGCGAACCAGGTCCTGATCCCGATCCACCCGGCTGGCCCGCACGGCCCTGGTACCCGCATGGGCCACGCATTCGATGCGGACGCGGCCTGCAGCCTCCCGGCCCGGCCACGACAGATCGGCGACGTCGATCACGCAGTTGCGGGGATGCCGGGCGTCGCGGCTGAGCCACTCGCGGCCGAGTTCGACGATCACCCGGACGGTCGCGGCGTCGAGGCGGACCGCGTCGAGCCGCACCCGGTCCTCGCCCGCTCCCGACTCGACCTCCACGACCGGGATCTCCGCGACGCTTCCTCCCCCGGCCGCCACGACGGTCACGCCGCAGGCCCGTGTGACGCCGGGACGAGGGTGCTCGAGGCGATCGATCGCGAGGTTCAGGCCAAGCGCCTGCTGCCACCGGCCGCGGACGGCCTCGCGGTGGCCGGCCGACCGCTGCCAGACCGCCCACCCCACTAGCGACACCAACGGCAGCATCCCCGCGACCAGAAACGTGGTCCGGGTGCGACGGATCCGGGCGCCGGACCGCTCGATGAACATCCCTGTCCTCCCGAGCCCGATCCTTCGGGCCGGTTCAGCGACTGCGGGCGAGTTGGTGGTAGAGATCCCAGCGGGCCTTCATCTCCGCGACGCTGTCGCCGCCGAACTTGTCGACGAGCGCCGCCGCCACCTCGAAGGCCACGACGTTCTCCACGATCACGCTGGCGGCGCTGACGGCGCAGACGTCGCTCCGCTCGTAGGCCGCCTCCTCGGGCTCCTTGGTCCGGAGGTTGACCGAGCCGAGCGGCTTGCGGAGGGTGCTGATCGGCTTCATCGCGGCGCGGACGACGAGCGGCTGGCCGTTGGTCATGCCTGCCTCCAGGCCGCCGGCGTTGTTCGTGGGCCGGGTGAAGCCGAGCGTCGGCGTCTCACGAGCCGCGGCGTCGAAGCCGATCGGATCGTGCACCTCCGACCCGCGGCGACGGGCCGCCTCGAAGCCGAGCCCGATTTCGACCCCTTTGATCGCCTGCACGGCCATCACGGCCTGGGCGACGCGGCCGTCCAGCTTGCGATCCCACTGGGCGTGCGTGCCGATTCCGACGGGAAGGCCGTCGACGTGCACCTCGACGACGCCGCCGAGGGTGTCTCCCTCCTTGCCCACCCTGTCGATCAGCGCGGTCACCTCGCCGTCGCGGTCGGGGTGCAGCGAATAGATCTCGCTGGAATCGCGGATCCCGCGAAGCTCGGGCAGCGGGCCCGGGCGGCCGCCGAGCACGACGGGGCCGAGTTCCGTCACCCACCCGGCCACCTCGATGCCGAACGCCCCGAGCAGCTGCCGCGCCAGCGCACCGGCGGCGACGCGGGCGGCGGTCTCCCGGGCACTGGCCCGCTCGAGCACGGCCCGCACGCCGCCGAGGTGCTTGATCGATCCCGGCAGGTCGGCGTGCCCCGGCCGCGGCCGCTCGACTTCCTCGAGCCGCTCGAGCTTCGCGTCCTTGTTGATCACCTCGAGGGCCAGCGGGCTGCCGAGCGTCACGCCCTTCCAGAGGCCCGACAGGAACGTGACGGTGTCGGTCTCGATCCGCTGGCGGCCCCCGCGGCCGTAGCCGCCTTGCCGCCGCTGCAGCTCGTGGTCGATCGCAGCCTTGTCGACGGCCAGGCCGGCGGGAAAGCCGTCGACGAGCGCGACGAGGGCGGGGCCGTGGGATTCGCCGGCGGTCCAGTAGCGGAGCATCACCAGTCCGGGAGTGCGGGGGCGTGTGCGGGTTGACGGTCGTCGATTCTAGTTGCCCGAAAGGGGCGCCCCTAGAGCGGTTCACGACCTGCTTTTCAGGCTCGACGGCTCAGGCCAGGCCCTCGGGAACCGTCCCCGTCAGCAGCCTGCACGCCTCGAGGTATTTGCCGCGGGTTCCCGCGACCACGTCCGCGGGCAGCGCCGGCGGCGTGCTCGACTTGTCCCAGCCGCTCGCTTCGAGCCAGTCGCGGACGAACTGCTTGTCGAAGGAGTCCGGCACCCGTCCCGAGCCGGCGACGGCGGCCGGCCAGAACCGGGAGCTGTCGGGCGTGAGCACCTCGTCGACGAGGATCACGGTGCCGTCGGGCAGGCGGCCCCACTCGAACTTCGTGTCGGCGACCACGATCCCGCGGGAGGCGGCATGGGCCGCGCCGCGGGAATACACCTCGAGGCTCCTCGCACGGAGCATTTCGGCCAGGTCATGGCCGAGATGATCGGCCATCGTGGTGAAGGGGACGTTCTCGTCGTGGCCGCTGGCCGCCTTGGTCGCGGGTGTGAACAGCGGTCGGGGCAGGCGGCCGCCGGCGGCGATCCCCGGGGGGAGTGGCGCGCCGCAGACGGTGCCGCCAGCCCGGTATTCCGCGAGGCCGGAGCCGGCGAGCCAGCCGCGAACCACGCACTCGAAGGGGATCACCTCCGCCCGGCGCACGAGCATCGTGCGGCCGCGGAGCGGCTCGCGGTCGACGGCGGCCGGCAGCCCCATCGCGTCGACGTCGGTGGTGAGCAGGTGGTGGGCCACGGGATCGGGCCCGCGAGACAGCATCTCGAACCAGAACTCCGAGATCGCGGTGAGCACCGTGCCCTTGTCGGGGATCGGCGTCGGCAGGATCCAGTCGAAGGCACTGATCCGATCGGTACTCACGATCAGCATGGCGTCGCCGTGGGCGGGCGACGAAAACCGGTAGCAGTCGCGAACCTTGCCGCGGATCACCGGTCCGAGCGGCAGGTCGGTGCGGACGACGGGAGTCGTGGAGGCGGGCATGTGGTGAGTTGTACGCGGCCCGAAACCGCGGGTGAATCCCCTGCCGACCACGGCCGCCGCCCGCATCGCGCTCGCGATGGCGGCTCCCGGACTCGGGAAGCGTAACCGCGTGAGCGGTACGGCTGCACCACGCCAGACCATGCGTGGATCCCGATCGCTCATGCGAGCAGCGTGCTGGTCAGCAGAAATCCCGCGACATCCGCGGGAGCGACGCGAGCGGCGGGGCGGGGCAGGGGACCGACTCCGAGGCCGGCCCCGTACGGGCCGCCACCGCCGCCTCGAGCTGCGTCGCCAGCACGTGCACCACCGCACCGCGCCGCTGGATGCGGCCGTGCACCACGAGCACGGCGGCGCGGCGAACCGAAGGGGCCGCCGCCTCCCAAACGTCCGGATAGACGACCAGGTTGGCTGCGCCGGTCTCATCTTCGATCGTGAGAAAGAACAGCCCCTTGGCCGTGGCCGGCCGCTGCCGCATGAGCACGATGCCGGCGATCTTCACGCGGCGCCCCTCCGGAGCGGCCACGGCCTCGGCGACCGGCGCGACGCCGATCGACTCGAGCCAGTCGCGTTCGAACTCCAGGGGATGGGCGGCGAGCGAGAGTCCGCCGGTGCGGTAGTCGGCGATCACCTCCTCCTGCCGGGTCGTCGGCGGCAGGAGTGCGGCATCACCGTCATCCTCGTCGTCGAGGCGGTCGAGCAGCGGCCGATGACCGGCCCGCTCCTGCGGGGCGAGCGCTTCCCAGACGGCCCGCCGGCGGTCGAGGCCGAGCGAGGCCAGCGCGCCTGCCCGGGCCAGATGGAGGAGCGAGTCACGGTCGATCTCCGCACGCCGCGCGAGATCCCGGGGCAGCCGGAAGGGCCCGTCGCGGCGGGCCGCCTCGATCCGCCGCCCCGCCGCCTCGCCAAGCCCGTGCACCTGCTCGAGGCCGAGGCGAATCGCCGGGGGCGAGCCGGCGGACGCGCTGCCACGAGGCCGTGGTTGGCTCTTTCCGCCTCTCTCCAGCGATGCATGCCAGCCGCTGGCATTGACGTCGGCCGGCAATACGGTCACGCCGTGGGCTCGCGCGTCGCGGACGAGCTGCGCGGGCGCGTAGAACCCCATCGGCTGGCTGCCGAGCAGGGCCGCCGTGAAGGCCGCCGGGTGGTGGCACTTCAGCCAGGCCGACACGTAGACCAGCAGCGCGAAGCTCGCGGCATGCGACTCGGGGAAGCCGTATTCGCCGAAGCCGCGGATCTGGTTGAAGACCTGCTCGGCGAACTGCTGCGAGAGGCCCCGCGCGAGCATGCCGTCGACGAGCCGCCGATGAAACTCGTCGATCACGCCCGGCCGCCGCCACGCCCCCATCGCCCGCCGCAGCTGGTCCGCCTCGCCCGGCGTGAAGCCCGCCGCCACCACCGCCAGCCGCATCGCCTGCTCCTGGAAGAGCGGCACGCCGAGCGTCTTCTCGAGCACCTCGCGGATCGCGTCGTTGGGATAGGTGACCGGCTCCTCGCCCGCCCGCCGCCTGAGATACGGATGCACCATGTCCCCCTGGATCGGCCCCGGCCGCACGATCGCCACCTCGATCACCAGGTCGTAGAAGCAGGCGGGTTTCAGCCGCGGCAGCATGCTCATCTGCGCCCGGCTCTCGATCTGGAACACGCCCACCGTGTCGGCCCGTGAGATCATCTCGTAGACCGCCGGATCCTCGGCAGGCACGCTGGCGAGCGTGAGGTCGGGCCCGCCGGCGTCCTTCACGAGGTCGAACGCCCGGTGGATCGCCGTGAGCATGCCGAGGGCGAGGCAATCCACCTTCAGGATGCCGAGCTCGTCGAGGTCGTCCTTGTTCCACTGCACGATCGAGCGGCCCTCCATCGTGGCCGGCTGGATCGGCACGAGCTCGCAGAGATCGCCCCGCGTCATCACCATGCCCCCCACGTGCTGGCCGAGATGGCGGGGAAAACCGACGAGGCCGCCGACGAGCGTCGCGAGCCTCGTGCACGCGTCGCTCGCGGGGTCGAGCCCCGCCTCGGCCAGCCTCGTCGGCAGGTCCTCGCACGAATCGCCCACGTCGATCACGCCGGCAATCGCCTCCACGCGGTCGAGCGAGAAGCCGAGCGCCTTGGCGAGGTCGCGGGTGGCCGACCGCAGGCGATACGAGATCACCTCGGCCGTCATCGCCGCCCGCGAGCGGCCGTAGGTGTCGTAGATGTATTGCAGCACCTCCTCGCGGCGCTGGTGCTCGAAGTCGACGTCGATGTCGGGCGCCTCCTTCCGCTCGCGGCTCACGAACCGCTCGAAGAGCACGTTCATCCGCGCCGGATCGACCGACGTGATCCCCAGGCAGTAGCAGACGCAGGAGTTGGCGGCCGAGCCGCGGCCCTGGCAGAGGATGCCGCGGCGGCGGGCGAACCGCACGACGTCGAACACGGTGAGGAAGTAGGCCTCGTAGCCGAGTTCGGCGATCAGCGCGAGCTCGTGCCGCAGGAGCTCCTGCACCTTCTCCGGCACGCCATCGGGATACCGCCTCCGCGCCCCCTTCCAGGCGAGGTCGGCGAGGTGGTCCTTGGCCGTGCGGCCGGCGGGCACGATGGCGTCGGGGTATTCGTACTTCAGTTCGTCGAGCGAGAAGGTGCACCGGGCGGCGATCTCGGCCGACCGCTCCACGGCGGCCGGCCAGAGAAACCGTCGGCCGGCGGCATCGACCCTGCCGCGGCCGGTGGGCAGCGCGGCGAACCGCTCGGCGATCCGCCGCCGCTCGTGGAGGTGCCGTTCGCCGTTGGCCAGGAGCGTGGCGCGGATCGCCTCGACCGTCCGGCCCTGCCGCACTGCCGCGAGGGCATCGAAGAGCGGCAGCCGCGACCGCTCGTGGTAGCGGACGTCGCCGGCCGCCACGAGCGGCACCCCCGCCCGTTCGCTCACCCGCTCCAGCCACGCGACCCGGTCGTCGTCGTCTCCCTCGAGCGCCACCTCGGCGAGCGCCCAGAGCCGGTCGCCGAACACGTCCTTCCAGGTGGAGAGCCCGCGAACGCCGCCGTCGACGTCGTCGCGCCGCCATGGCATCACGGCCCCCGCCAGCAGGCCCGCCGCATGCGCCGCGATGTCGTCGAGCGTCACGAGGCAGCCGCCGGAGCGGGCGGCCGCCTGCTCAAACCTCGGATCCGTGGCTACCCCGGCCTCGGCCCGCCGCATGTGGCCCCGGGTGAGCAGCCGGCAGAGGTTGGCGTAGCCGGTGCGGTCGGAGGCCCAGAGGACGATCGGCTGCACGAACGGCGCCGCGTCGGCGGGCTCGAGGCTCACGCCCACGATCAGCTTGATGGCCGGATTCGCGCCGAGGTCCTTGGCGGCGGCATGGGCCCGCACGATGCCGGCGAGCGTGCCCCTGTCGGTGATCGCCAGCGCCTCGTAGCCGAGCGCATGTGCCCGCCGCACCAGTTCCTCTGGGTGCGACGCCCCCTCCAGGAACGAGAAGTTGCTCGTGCAGTGCAGTTCCGCATACCGCGGCCCGATATCACCAGCTTCACGCATGATCACATTCCTCCAGTCAAAAACACCGCGATGGTCGGTACGGCACGGGTTGAAAACCCGTGCTACGACAGACCGCGAGGGGCTGCCCGTGCCCCGGAGCCGGCGTATGCCGCCAAGCGAAGCCACGATGGCGAAGCGCAGGCGGCGTCGAGTGAGCGAAGGGCAGGATGCCCGCAGCGAATGTCCGGCGACGGTCACGGGCAGCCCCTCGCGAAACGCCAGACGATGTGACAACCGTAAGCCGTCGCAGAAGCGAAGCGACGGCGCGAAAACCAGCAAACGTCCGGCGACGGGGCACGGGCAGCCCCTCGCCCCCGCCGTAGCGGCCCGCAGTCAATTGGCTTCCACCTGCAGCCCTCATGCGAACATCCCGTGCAGAAACCAGCCGCCGTCCCGCAGCCTCCGAAACAACCAGAACCGCTCTCCCGAGTCGGTCTCCACCACGTAGTAGTCGCGGCGCACCGTCGGCCCCCGCCACCACGCCGTCTCGATCCGCTCCGGGCCGTGCGCCTGCACGACGCGATGCAGCACGTCGCCGAGCCGAAACCGCACCGGCGGCCCGTCGGGCGCGACTGCCATCACCTCGCCTTCCGGCCCAACGAGCGGCACCGGCCTGGGCGGCATCCAGATCGGCCGCCGGCCCGCGGGCAGGGCCCGCGGCAGCGGGCAGCCCCGGGCACCGGAGAAGCGCGCACGATCGCGTCGCGATGAGGCCCTGCCCACGGCGGCCCGACCACGCACCTCCCGCGCACGCGAATCCTGCCCGGCCGCCGACGGCGCGCTGCCCGGCGGCGCCGCGATCCACGCATGCTCCGGCTGGGCGTCGCCCACGAGCCGCGGCTCGTGCACCGCGGCCCGGCCGAGCCGGCCGGCGAGCCGGTCGAGCAGCATCTCCACTTCCGCATCGGCATCCGACGACTCGAGGCCGCCGACACCGCCGCCGAACAGGAGCCGCTGCCGGCACGTCACCGCCCCCGCCGCGATCACCTCCACGGCCACGCCGTCGATCTCAGCCGGCAGCCGCTGCCGTGCCAGCCGCAGCCGCACGAGCTCGACGAGATGCGATCGCGAGGCCGTCGGCCGGAACAGCCCCACGTCGATCACCGTCGGTGCGGCCGCACGCGCGGCATGCTCGAGCCGCACCTGCAGCGCGAGCACGCCCACGCCGCGGGCGACCAGGGGCACAAGGCACCGATCGAGCAGGCCTTCGATCAGGCCCACGAGCTCCCGCTCGTCGAGGTCGGATGCCCGCACCGGGAAGTCGAACGCCTGCGACTCCTGCGGCAAGGCGTCGCCACCGGGGGGCATGATCGGCTCGGCCAGGTGCCCGCGAAACTCCGCCAGCCGGCGGCGGAGCAGGGGGGGAAAGCGCGACGCCAGGCTCCTGGACGAGAGCGCAAGCACGCCGCCGATCGTATCGATCCCCACCTCGGCGACCGCGGCGGCGGTGGACTCGTCGATGCGCAGCGCCGCGACGGGCAGCACGGCGAGCCGCGCCGCCTCGTGCCGCGGCACGACGACCCAGCGTCGGCGACGGCGCGATGCCAGCCGAACACCGGGGGCCGAAGCCCCCGCCGTCGCTCGCCGCACGACCAGGGGAGAGGATTCGCCGCCGGCCTGGGCGACGATGTCGGTGTGGTGTGCCGCGGCCCAGGCTGCGGCGGGCGTGTCGGCGATGGCGACCCGGGCGTGCAGGCCCCGGGCGGCAAGCGTCCACACGGCCGTGCGGGCGAGCGCCTCCTCGCCGCCGAAGAAGCCGGCCGTGCCCGTGACGTCGAGATGCAGGCATTCCGGCTCGCCGGCGACCACCTCCTCGATGCCCACCGTCGGCGAAAACCGCCGGCACCATCTCGCCAGCCGCTCGAGCGCCTCGCGGTCGGCGACCGGGTCGTCGGCCTGCACCTCGGCGACGTGGCAGGCCCGCGAGCCGTGCGCCACCGCGAGCACCGCCATCGCCTCGGCCAGTGACATTCCCGACGGAATCGTGCCGCGGGCCGGTGACCCGCTCTTTCGCCGTTCGGTCGGCGGCGGATCCGCCCACGCCCACGAAACGACCGTCATCGCACCGCGCCGCTCGCGACGGCAGACGAACACCGGCACCCGGCGGAGCTCCGGTCTGGCGAGCAGCCTTCGCTGCACCGGCCATCGCGGCAGCCAGATCGTCAGGAAGCGCGGCATGCGACACCGCCCCTTTCGGCACACGAATCGCCCCCCTGCAATCGCATCATCTGGGGGATCGCACCGGACCACGGCGGCCCGGCACTCGTCCGCACCGTGCCGGCGCATCCTTTCGCCAGATCGAGCATCACGTCGGCCACGTGCCGATCCTCGGCGACTCCCGCCGACCAGCTGCCGCCGGCCAGCCTCAGCCGCAGTCGTCGCTCGGTCAGCCCGCCACCGGGCAGCGGCGACACGGCGATGCGGGCTTCGGCCCACGACGACTCACTCCTCGTCGACATCGGCCGCACGAACAGGCCGACGGCTCCGCTCGACGCCGCGGCCAGCTGCCAGCGGCGCATGGCCGTGGACCACTGCGATCCCGTGACCCTCGACCGTGCTCCCGATCGCATCCGCGGCCAGGCCAGCACCGCGGCCACGCCCGTGCAGCGAAGCGCCTGGTCGATCGCCCAGATCTCGTCGTCGTCGCGAGCGACCCGTGCCACCACCAGCCGCCGCTTGTCGTCCAGCCACGGCAGGACGGCCGGGGGATGGAACCAGCCGGTGCGGTCGACCACCAGGATCGTCCGCGGCCGGGTTGCCTCGCTCGCATCACCGGCGCCGGCCGCCGCCAGCCGGCAGGCCACGGCGAAGGCCAGCGACGCCGCCCCGCCGGCCCCGGGCCCGCCGTCGCCTTCGGCCAACCACTCGACGAGGCTCCCGGGCCGCACGCCGCCGGCCGGCAGCAGGGCGTCGAGCGATCGAAAGCCGGTGGTCACCACCGGCCGCGCCCGCTCCCGCATGAGCAGGTCGCCGCCGCTCACCAGGGCTGCCGGCATGCCCGCCGGGGATTGCCTGCCGATCGTCTCCATCGCCGTGAAGGTCACCATCGCCGCCTCCCAGCGGGGCCATTTCGGCCCCGAAGCTCCGTGAATGTACTGCTGTACAGTACACGAATCGGCGCGCACCGTCAACCATCTTCAACTCGCGGCCAGAAACCACCCGCCGCCTTCGGCAGCCCGCGACTTTTGCGGGTGCAGAGCTGGCCCGGGCATGCGTCAGCAGCCGAGCCGGCGGTGCCGCAACGCCACTACAGTGCCCACGGCAGCGAGCCCCACCATCGACACGGCCGCCACCGGCTCCGGCACCGTAGCCACGTAGGTGGCCACGCCCGACGTCGAGCCCGACATGTAGACGCCAAGTGCGAGATTGTCGATCACGGTGTTGCCCGTGGTCATCGTCGATCCGGGAACGTTCAGCCCGATCCAGTCGCCGCGGGAAAATGAGCCGTCGCCGTTGCGGGTCACCGCCACGTAGTCGACGCCGATCGGATTGCTGCCGGAATCGACCGTCATCCCGATCAGCGCGTAGTCGCCACCCGGCAACCCCGAGATGTCCTCGAAGTGCGAGAAGATGGTCACGCTCTCCCCACGCGGTGCGAAGTAGGTGGGCGTGCCGAACGTGCCGGTCGAGAGGGTGTAGTCGACGACGTAGGCCTTGTTGAATCCCGCAATCTGGGAGCCCCCGACAATCGTGTAGCTGTCGGCGGAGTTCTGCCAGACTCCGTAGGCGCTGGTGAGGTTCTGCACGCCCCCGAGGTTGAAGATCGTGTACGAACCGCTCGTCGTGTTGTAGAGGAAGGCGTTGCCCGAGCCCGGCACGCCGACGAGATCGTAGTTGCCCACCACGACCTGCCCCATGATGCTGTGCGGGACGGTGTTCGCGACGGTACCGGTGGTGATGCCGCTCGGCACGGCGAGTTGGGTCCAGGTCCCGCCCGCGCCGTTCACGGGCCCGGTGTAGAGGAGGCCCTGATTCACGTTGGGGTCGGCCGCCTCCGCATACTTGTAGCTGCCGACGATCTGGATGGTGCCCGAGCCCAGCGTCGGGTTGGCGAAGGCGGTGTTGGGGCCGTAGTAGAGCGAGGTCGTGACCGTCTGGCCCGGAAACTGCGGCGCGACCTGATAGGGGGTGCCGGTGCCCGTGGCGAGCGAGCCCAGCCACCACATGCCCTGGGTCGCGGAGCCGGTGCCCGTGTAGCTGCAGGCCATGAGCACGGTCGAGTAGGCCCGGGGGCTTTCGCCCCCGGGCCTCTCTCAGAACCGGACTTGTGGGTCACACATCCGGCTCTTTGGGTTCCGGTCTCAGCGGACGGACAATGCTGTCCGGCCAGAGGCCGGTGCAACCGACTTGCGTCGGCTTCACTGGCGCCGAGATCGTTCGCGGTCCTGCGGTTCGCTATGTGCAGCAGGGAGTCTCTGCCGCCGGATGCGTCCGACGGTCC
>VGYR01000025.1 GCA_016872925.1 Planctomycetota bacterium | reverse complement strand
CGGCCAGGGTCCGGCCGCGGCCGAAAACGGACCGGACTTCGTCGGGTGTGGCCGCCGTTGCCACGTCGAAATCGACCGGTGTTCGGCCGAGAAGCTCGTCGCGGACGCACCCCCCGGCCCAGTAGGTTTCGTGCCCCTCCCCCTGGAGACGGCTGACGACCTCGATGGCGAAGCGGCGGGCGTCGGCGGGGTCGATGGGGAAGGTCGATGGGGACATGCCGGACCGTTGACTTGGGCGACAATCGGCTGTTAGAGTCTAATTTGTCCGGAGTGCTACGACGGGGCGGTTTCCATTTCCATCATGCCTCGATCGGCGGCCTTCCGGTGCGGTAATTCGATTCGTATTTCATTTCTTCACCGTAACGTGCCCCATGAGGGCGGAGGTTTCCATGTCCCAGTGTGTTTTCGGAACATCGAAGCGACGCGGCTTCACGCTCGTTGAACTTCTGGTGGTGATCGCGATCATCGCCACGCTCATCGGCCTGCTCCTGCCGGCCGTGCAGTCTGCCCGCGAGGCGGCCAACCGGTCGAGTTGCTCCAACAAGATGAGACAACTCGGGCTGGCGGTCCACAACTTCGCCAGCGCGCGCAGGGAAACGTTTCCCGCTGCCAACGATCGTGGAACGCCCAACCCCAAAGCCCCCTTGCTCGGCTACAGTTGGATTGCGCACATCCTTCCGTATGCCGAAGAGGTGAACCTCTACGACCGCATGAAGACGGTGAGCAACAACTTCACCGTGTTCACCACCGCGACGAGTGGATCGGTGCAACTGCCGGCCCTTATCTGCCCGAGTTGGACCGGTGACGCGGTCAACGCAATCGGGTTGGGTGCGACGTGCTACAAGGCCATGACAGGTGCCTACTTGGCACCAGGGCCAGCAGCGTGCACGGTGCCGACGGCCTTTACCCCCTACTCGACGGATGACGGCTACGTCCCCCTGATTCCGCCGCAAGTGTTGGGGTCGAGCAAGCCGTCGTTTGGCCGCCCTTTCGTCGGGGGCGACGGCACGTCGAAGACCATCCTCATCGTGGAGTCGAAGGAGAAGATCGTGAACGCGTGGATTTCGGGCGGGCAGGCATGGCTCGCGGCTTCGAACGGGCCGGGCCTCCCCAGCCCACCAACGCACTCCTTGAACGAGGGCGGCACTCCTCCCTACGGCACGATGTGGACTGGCACAGGGAACGCCGCTGTGCTGTGGGGTCCGAGCAGTGACCATGCCGGCAACCTCGTGATGCATGCCATGGGCGACGGCAGCGTCCGGAGCATGACCGTGGAGATCTCGGGGAGCACCTACCTGGGTCTCAGCACGTTCAGTTGCGGTGAGAACGTGCCGAACGATTACTGACGCCTGGCAGCAGGGCGTCGCGAATCCAGCCCGGCCGGAGCACCCGCTCCGGCCGGGTTTTTGTTTCGCCCCCTTGGCTTCTGTTCGGCACGGGCCCAGCGTGCCCCGGTCCGTCGGTCCCTGCGGCGTCGGTCAAGGGGCGGACGTGTTCGCCGGCTCGATTCGCTTGAGCAGGCGAAAGAAGTCGCTGTCGGTGGTCAGCACGACGGTGGCGTCGCCGCCGAGCGTCTTGCGGTAGGTGTCGAGCGTCTGCAGGAAGGCGTAGAAGCCCGCGGCCGCGGGGCTCGACGCGTAGGCCCGGGCGTAGACCTCGGAGGCCTTGGCGTCGGCGGTTCCCTTGATCTCCTGCACCGTGCGGTAGGCGTCGGACCGGATCCGCTGCAGGTCCTTCTCGCGGCGGCCCTCGATCTTCGCCGCCTCGCCGGCGCCCTCGGAGCGGAATCGCTCGGCGATCTGCATCCGCTCCGAGATCATGCGGTCGTAGATCTTCTCGATCACCCCCTCCTTGTAGTTGAGCCGCTTCACGCGGACGTCGAGCAGCTCGATCCCCCAGATGCCCATCTTCGGGGCGGCCGCGGCGACGATCTCCCGCTCGAGCTCCTTGCGTCCGAACCGGATCGGCGCCAGGGTGCCCACCGTGGCCGACGCCTCCGTGAGCGTGGCGTCCTGCTCGGGCTTCCGCTCCCGGTCGGACCGGACCAGCTCGATCAGGTCGTGACGGGCGACGACGTTGCGGGTCTCGCTGCCGATGATGTCGTCGATCCGCGACATCGCGCTCCGCTCGTCGCGGAGGCTCTGGAAGTAGACGAGCGGGTCGACGATCCTCCAGCGGGCGAAGGTGTCGACGACCACGTAGAGCTTGTCGCGCGTCGTCATCTCGCTCGGCGGGCCGTCCCATTCCAGGATCCGCTTCTCGAACCGGTTGGCCTGCTGCACGAACGGGAGCTTGAAGTGCAGGCCGGCACCGTCGGTCGTCGTGGTGTTGGAGTTGATCGGCTCGCCGATCGGCCGGCCGAACTGCGTGAGCACGACCTGCTCCCTCTGATCCACGGTGAAGGCGGAGCCGAACACGAGCACGCCCAGGACCGCGGCGGCGATCCCACCGAGCGGGGAGAGGAGCCGGTCGGCGATCCGCCGCGGCCACTCGACGAGCGGGTGGTTGATCGGCAGCGGGCTCACCGGACCTCCTTCGGCGGCTGGGGCCGCGGTGCCGGCAGGTTCATCAGCGGCAGGAACTGCCGCGCGTCCTCGTCGAGGATGATCTTCCCGCCGAGCTTCGGGAGCACCTCGGCCATGGTTTCGAGATACAGCCGTTGCCGCGTCACCTCCGGCGCCTTGTCGTACTGCTCGAACAGCGCCCGAAACCGGGCCACGTCGCCCTCGGCCTCGTTGACCCGCTTGAGGGCGTAGCCCTCGGCGTCGCGAAGCTGCCGCTCTGCCTCGCCGCTGGCACGGGGAACGACCTTGTTGTACTCGCCGTTGGCCTGGTTGATCATCTGCTCCCGCTCCTGCTGGGCGCGGTTCACCTCGTCGAACGACCGCTGCACGGGCGCCGGGGGATGCACGTTCTTCAGCTGCACCTGCTGCACCCGCAGCCCCATCGTCAGCTGGGTGACGAGGGCCGTGAGCTTCGCGATCGCATCGGTCTCGATTCCCTGCCGGCCGATGGTCAGCACTTCGTCGACGGTGCGGTCGCCCACGACCTCGCGCATCACGCTCTCGGACAGGTCGCGGAGCGTGGGTCCCGGCTCCCGCATGTTGAACAGGTAGGCCTCGGGGTCGGCGACCTCGTACTGCACCACCCATTCGACGTGGGCGGCGTTGAGGTCGCCGGTCACGATGTCGCTCTCCCTGTCCTGCTCGACCGACACCTGGTCCGGGTTGGAGGGCCCCGGAGACCCGAACCCGAACTCCATCTTCAGCTGCCGCTTGACCGGCAGGATCGTCACCGTGTCGATGCCGAAGGGCAGCTTGAACCGCAGTCCCGGGCCGACGGTGCCGACGTACCGACCGAACCGCTGCACCACGCCGACGCTCTCGGGGCCCACGGTGTAGACCCCGCGGGCGAGGCCCGCGACGACCAGCGCGACCAGCGCCAGGGCCACGACGCCGCGGACGTCGAAGGGCGGTGCACCACCGCCGCGGCGGACCGGGAATGACTCGCGAAAATCGGCCATCGGGATGGGGGATTCCGGGCAGGGTGAGCGGGCGCACCACAGTGATACCCTCCCGCGGGATCGCGGTCGAATCGGCGTCAAACAGGCTGGCTGCCGGCCTGCGGACGTGCGAAAATGACGCCATGCGATGCGTTCGGTCCTGGCTCGCCGTGGCGGTGTTCCTGGTCGGCCAACCCGGCCGTGCCGCCGGCCCCGACTTTTCCCGGGACGTGCGGCCGATCCTCTCCAACCGCTGCTTCAAGTGCCACGGGCCCGACGAGGCGCACCGGGAGGCCGGGCTCCGGCTCGACGACCGTGACGCCGCCCTCGCGGAGCTCGACGGCGGCACCCGCCCGATCGTGCCCGGGCACCCCGACGACAGCGAACTCATCGCCCGGATCACGAGCACCGACCCCGACCTCGTCATGCCGCCGCCCCACACGAAGGTGGCCCTCACCGCGGACGAGCGGCGGATCCTCACGGAGTGGATCGCGGCCGGAGCGGAGTACCGGCTTCACTGGGCGTTCGTGAAGCCCCGGCGGCCGACGGTGCCACTCGAGGAGAACGACGCCTGGTCACGGAACGACATCGATCGGTTCGTCGCCGCCCGGCTCCGTCGCGAGGAGATCGTCCCCTCACCCGAGGCCGACCGGCCCACGCTCTGCCGCCGGGTGCACCTCGACCTCGTGGGCCTGCCGCCGACCCCCGCCGAACTCGACACGTTTCTCGCCGACGAGGCTCCCGGTTCCTACGAGCGGCTCGTCGATCGGCTGCTGGCCAGTCCGCGCTACGGCGAGCGATGGGCCCGCCGCTGGCTCGATCTGGCGCGGTATGCCGACACCAACGGCTACGAGAAGGACCGCGACCGCTCGATCTGGCCGTGGCGCGACTGGGTGATCCGGGCGCTCAACGACGACATGCCGTTCGACCGGTTCACGATCCGCCAGATCGCCGGTGACCTGCTCCCCGGAGCCACGCCCGACGACATCGTCGCCACGGGCTTCCATCGCAACACGATGATCAACGAGGAGGGGGGAATCGACCCGCTCGAGTTTCGGTATCTGGCGATGGTCGATCGGGTGGGCACCACCGGCGCGGCGTGGCTGGGGCTGACGACCGCATGCGCCCAGTGTCACACGCACAAGTTCGACCCGCTCACGCACACCGACTACTTCGCCCTGATGGCGCTGCTCGACAACGCGGACGAGCCCGAGTGGACGATCCCGTCGGCCGACCGCGACCGGAAGCAGGCCGACATCCGGAGCCGGATCGAGGAGGCCTGGGCCGCCCTGCCGGCCGAGCTCGCCGAGCGCGAGCAGCGGTTCGCGGCCTGGGATCGGGAGGAGTCGATGCGGGCAACGGCGTGGCAGGTCGCCCGGCCGGTGACGGTGGCGTCGAGCCTGCCGCACGTCGTGGTCCGGGACGACGGCTCGGTGCTCGCCGGAGGCGATGTCGCCAAGAGCACGGTCTATGACGTCGCCCTCCCGCCGGCGGCGGTGGAGACCCGGGCCATCCGCCTCGAAGTGCTGCCCGACGAGAGCCTGCCCGCGAACGGCCCGGGGATGACCTGGTACGAGGGGTCGAAGGGCGACTTCTTCCTGTCGGAGTTCGAGGTCGCTGCCGGCGGCCGCCGGATCCCGGTTGCCAAGGCGAGCGAGTCGTTCGCCGGAAAGCCATCGGCCAGCAACTCGATGAGCTCGGCTTCCAAGACGATCGACGGCGACATGTCGAGCGGCTGGGCCGTGGACGGCCGTCAGGGGGGGCCCAATGCCGCCGTCTACGCCCTCGCGGAAGCGGTCCCCGCGGGCATCCCGATCACGGTCACGCTCCGGAGCGAGCGGCACTATTCCTGCGCCATCGGTTGCTTCCGGCTGTCGCTCGCGGGCCGCGGCGACGCGGAGGCCCGTGGCCACACGGCGGCCGAGGAGGCGGTGCTGGCGAAGCCTGACGCCGCCCGGTCCGCCGCGGAACGGACGCTGATCGAACGACGCTTCCTCGCGTCGGTGCCCGAACTCGCCAAGCCCGTCCAGGAGATCCGACGGCTCGAGGACGGCCTGCGCGAGGGCGCGAAGACGCTCGTGCTCCGCGAGCGGCCCGCCGACAACCGCCGCGTCACCCGGCGCCGCCACCGCGGGGAATACACGCAGCCGGAGGAGGAGGTATCGCCCGCGGCACCGGCGTTTCTTCCCCCCCTGCCGACCGCCGTGCGGGCCGACCGGCTGGCCCTGGCGAACTGGCTGGTGTCGCCCGACAATCCGCTCACCCCGCGCGTGACCGTGAATCGCCACTGGCAGGCCTTTTTCGGCCGGGGCATCGTGGCCACGCTCGAGGACTTCGGGCACCAGGGGGATCCGCCGAGCCATCCCGACCTGCTCGACTGGCTGGCGGTGACGTTCCGCGACGACCTCGGCTGGTCGACGAAGAAGTTGCACCGCCTGATCGTGACCAGCGCCACCTACCGCCAGGCGTCGCGTGTCGCGCCGGCGCTCGCCGCCCGCGATCCGGCCAACGTGCTGCTCGCCCGCGGGCCGCGGGTGCGGCTCGATGCGGAGGTGATCCGCGATTCGATGCTCGCAGCCGCCGGCATCCTCTCGCCGAAGATGGGGGGGCCGGGCGTGCGACCGCCGCAGCCGGAGGGCATCACGGAGGTCACGTTCGGCGGCCCGAAGTGGCCGGCCAGCACCGGCGAGGACCGCCATCGCCGCAGCATCTACACCTACCAGAAGCGCACCGCCCCGTTCGCGATGTCGGTCACGTTCGACGGGCCCTCCGGCGAGGCCTGCGTGGTCCGCCGCGACGTCTCCAACTCCGCGCTTCAGGCGCTCACGCTCCTCAACGATCCGATGTTCATGGAGGTGGCCCAGGCCCTCGGGGCCACGGTGATGCAGGCGGGCTCGGGAGACGACGTGCGGCTGACCGACCTGGGCCGCCGGCTCCTCGCCCGGCCGTTCGATCCGGACGAGCACGCCGCCCTCGCGGAGTACCTCGCCACCCAGCGGCAGCGGATCGCGGCCGGCGAGCTCGACGCGGCACGACTCGCGGGCGGCCCCGGGCCGGACGCGGCGGAGCGGGCCGCCTGGATGCTCGTGGCCCGGGCGGCGATGAACCTCGACGAGGCGATCGTGAAGCGATGAACCACACTCGACATTCCCCGCTCGAAGTCACGAGGCGGCACTTTTTCCGCGACTGCGGGATCGGCGTGGGCAAGATCGCCCTCGCGGGCCTGCTCGCCGATTCGCTCGGCAGCCCCGCGGCCGCGGGGACGGCGTCGCCCGGCCCGCTCGCGGCCCGCCCCGCCCACTTTTCCGGGAAGGCACGGGGGGTGATCCAGCTCTTCATGGCCGGCGCGCCGAGCCAGCTCGATCTCTTCGACCACAAGCCGAAGCTGGCGGCCATCGAGGGCAAGCCGCTGCCCCCGGAGGTGATCGGCGGCCAGCGCTACGCCTTCATCAGGCCCGACGCGGCCGTGCTCGGCCCGCAGTTCCGCTTCTCGCGGCATGGCCAGAGCGGCGCGGAACTTTCGGAGATGCTGCCCCACCTGGCGACGGTCGTGGACGACATCGCGCTGGTGAAGAGCTGCCGCACCGACCAGTTCAACCACGCCCCGGCGCAGATCTTCATGAACTGCGGCTTCGCCCAGCCTGGCCGGCCGAGCATGGGCTCGTGGGTGACGTACGGCATCGGCAGCGAGAGCCGCGACCTGCCCGCGTTCGTGGTGATGAGCACCGGGGCGGGGGTCAGCGGCGGCACCGCCTGCTGGTCGAGCGGCTTCCTGCCGAGCGTCCATGCCGGGACGCGGTTTCGCAACCAGGGCGCGCCGATCCTCAACGTCGATTCGCCGGCGGGAGCCGACCCGCGGCTCGCGGCCGACACGCTCGCCCTCGTCTCGCGGGTCAACGGCCATCGGCTGGCCGTCGACGGGGATCCGGAGATCGCCACGCGGATCGCCAGCTACGAGACGGCGCATCGGCTCCAGACGTCGGCCCCCGAGTTGATGGATCTCGCGGACGAGACCCCGGAGACGCTCGCGCTCTACGGCTGCACGGCCGAGAAGGCGAGTTTTGCCCGGGCCTGCCTCGTGGCCCGGCGGCTGGTGGAGCGGGGCGTGCGGTTCGTGACGATCTACCACGAGGGCTGGGATGCCCACTCGGACGTCGCCGGCAACCTCAAGAGCCTGTGTGCCGCCACCGACCGTGCCAGCGCGGCGCTCGTTGCCGATCTCAAGCGCCGCGGCCTGCTCGACAGCACGCTGGTGGTCTGGGGGGGGGAGTTCGGCCGGACGCCGATGGTCGAGGCCAGCGCCGTGCTGGGACGGTCGAAGGGACGCGACCACCATCCCAACGCCTTCACGATGTGGCTCGCGGGGGGGGGCATTCGGGGAGGTGTCACCTATGGCGAGACCGACGAGCTCGGCTTCCACGTGGCCCGCGACGAGGTGCACGTCCACGACCTCCAGGCCACGATCCTGCACTGTCTCGGCCTCGACCACCAGCGGCTCACCTACCGCTTCCAGGGGCGCGACTATCGGCTCACCGACGTCCACGGCCACGTGGTCAGGGGCATCCTCGCCTGAGTAGGATGATGCGTTCTCGCGACCGCCGACCCACCCGCGGAGGAGTGTGCATGCCGTCCCTTTCCGGCTCGGGATTCCTGGCCGCCTTGGCGCTGGTCGTCACCGGGGCCACGTCGTGGGCCGAGGACTCCTGGCTCGACGTTCCCGGTGGCACCGGTCCCGGCACGGGCAAGCGGGTCGTGCTCGTCAGCGGCGACGAGGAATACCGCAGCGAGGAGGCGCTCACGCAGTTGGCGAAGATCCTCGCCACCCGGCACGGTTTCGAATGCCGTGTCGTCTACTCGATCGATCCGGACACCGGCGAGATCGACCCCAACGAGCGGACCAACATCCCGGGCCTCGAGCGGCTTCGCGACGCCGACCTGATGGTGATCGCCACGCGGTTCCGCACGCTTCCCGACGAGCAGATGCGGGAGATCGACGCGTACCTGCGTCGCGGCCAGCCCGTGATCGGCCTTCGCACCGCGACCCACGGCTTCGACTTCCCGAAGGGGGGCGGCTTCACGATGTACCACTGGCGCAACGGCGACGAGGCCTTCAAGGACGGCTTCGGCCGACAGGTGCTCGGCGAGACCTGGATCAGCCACCACGGCAATCACGGCACGGAGGGCACGCGGGGCGTCGTGGCTCACGGGGCTGCCGGCCATCCGATCCTGCGCGGGATCGCCGACGGCGACGTCTTCGGGCCGACCGACGTGTATGGCGTCCGGCTGCCCCTGCCGGGCGACTCGCAAACCCTGTTGCTCGGCCAGGTGCTCTCCGGCCTCACTCCCGACACGCCGCCGGTCGCAGGAGCGAAGAACGATCCCCCGATGCCGATCGCCTGGACGAAGAGTTACCGAGTCGCCGGCGGGCCCTCGGGCCGCGTCTTCACCACCACGATGGGCGCCTCGCAGGACATGCTCTCCGAGGGCTTTCGCCGCCTGCTCGTCAACGCGGCCTACTGGGCGACGGGCCTCGAGGATCGCATTCCCGCGCAGGCGGACGTGGCGATCGTGGGCACGTTCACGCCGTCGCCCTTCGGCAACGACGGCTTCCGAAAGGGCGTGAGACCCGCCGACCTGAAGTGACCGGCATGGCCCCGGGAGAAATCCGATGACGGCGATGAGCGAGGAGCGGCTGACCGAGGCGGCCCGATTTCACGACTACCGCTATGCCTCGAACCCGATCGCCGACGGCACCCTCAGGGGCGTGCCAGCGGCGACGTGGGGAGCGGAACTGCACGAGTTGGGGCCGACGCGGATTTTGCCGCTCGACTCCAGCGCGACTCTCGGAGTCGTCGGCCCGTCCACCACGCCGGGTCTGTGCGTTAACTTCGTGCACGTGCGGCCCAGCGAGGCAATCGCCACCGAGGCGGCCGCGACGACCCACCTGTTCTTCGCGATGCGCGGCGCGGGCGCCACGCGGCTCGCCGACGGAACGGACTTTGCGTGGCACTCGGGAGACCTGTTCATCCTGCCGGCCGGCGGGCCTGCCGTGCACGACGCGGCCGAGGACGCCGCGCTCTACTGGGTGCACGACGAGCCGCTGCTCCGCTATCTCGGCGTGGTGCCGCGGCAGGCGAGATTCTCGCCGACCGTCTACCGTCGGGCCGCCATCCACCGGGCACTCGACGCCGTCGTGCACGATCCGTCGAGCGCGTCCGCCAACCGCCTCAGCGTGCTGTTGGGCAATCGGCTCTTCCCGCAGACGATGACCATCACCCACGTGCTGTGGGCCATGTTCGGGCTGCTGCCCGTGGGGGCGGTGCAGGCTCCGCACCGCCACCAGTCGGTCGCCGTCGATCTCGTGGTGGACTGCAAGCCGGGCTGCTACACGATGGTGGGCCGCACGCTCGACGCGGAAGGCCGGGTGGCCAGCGGGCAGCGGTTCGACTGGCACCCGCACGCGGTGTTCGTCACGCCGCCGGGCCTGTGGCACTCCCACCACAACGAGTCCGGTCACCCGGCCCACATCCTCCCGATCCAGGACGCGGGCCTGCACACCTACCTGCGGACGCTCGACATCCGCTTCGCCCGCGCGAACCACGGCGGGGGAAGCGATCTGGTGGAACGGGCCGGCTGAACGGTGGTTCCGACCACTCAGTTGACCACGGTGATTCCGCGGGAGGAGGCGACGCTGAACTTCGTCCTGGTTCCCGTGAAGCTGTTCTTCACGAGTTGCGTGGAGCTGCAGATCCCCGTCGCGTAGATGCCGACGCCACAGTTTTGCAGCACGTTGCCCTGCCCTGCAGTGCTGCCGCCGATGGTCGAACTGGTGACGCTCGAGAGCCGGATTCCGGTGCCGGAGTTCATCACCTTGACGCCGGAGATGGTGACGCCCGAAAGCGACGTTGCGGTGACCGCCGAACCGGAGAAGGAGCTGAACGCGATGTTGCGGACGATGCTCTCGCCGGCGCCCGGATTGAGGACCAATCCGCTCGTCACGCTCGGGCTTCCGGAGAGGACGACATTCGTGGACGTGCCGCGGAAGGTCACGGGACGATAGACGTTCAGCGTCTGCGGCAGCGTCATGCTCGCGGAGACGAGAATCTCGTACGTGGATCCGGGGATCGCCGGAAGCAGGTTCACGGCGTTGACCACGTTGACAAGATCGGTCGCCGTGGTGATCGGCCCGCCGAACCCGATGGTCTTGCCGGGAGCCAGCAGCAGCGGGTTTCCGATGATGCGGCCACCGTTGCGGATCACGATCGAGCCCTGCACGTTTCGCAGGTCGAGCGTGCTTCCGGCCTGAAGCAGGCTGGCACCGGTTGGTCCGACGTCGACGCCACCGCCGGCGCTGGTCGTGATCGCCATCGTGGTGGCGGCCGTCATCGTGCCGACGACCACGGTGTCACCTGAAGCGATCGACACGCTGCTGCCGGAGACGGTTCCCGACCCCGCGGCGACCTGCCCGCTCGCGGACAGGCTCACGAGGCCCGCCGGTGCGTTGATCGAGGCAGTCGACCCGGCGGCCGGTTGGAGGGTGATGCTGCCTGCAGTCGCCGAAACGGCAACCGACCCTGCCCCCCCGGCAGCCACCGGTTCACCGATCGTGACCGCCGGTCCGGTGATCGTGATGCTGCCGTTTTTGGTGCTCGTCGCAAGCACTCGCTGCGAGGCTTGCACGGCAAGCGAGAGATTACCCGGAGCGGTGAGGTTGGCACCCACCTCGTTGAACGTGCCCGTCAGCGATGCAGGTGTGCTTGCGTACCAGATGAGCGCACGGGAGGCGACGACGCCGGCTTTCTGCGTGATCGAGCCGGACGAAGCGTCCAGCGTGACTCGATCGCCGCCGGCCGCGACACCCGCGTTGAGCACGATGTCTCCACCGATCGACCTCAGCGAGACGTCGCCGTCACCGGCCGAGGGGCCACCCGTGGAAACGCCTGTCCCGGCAACCTCGAAGGTACCGGTGCCGGTCAGGGACACGTTACCGCTGCCGTTGCTGATCGCGACGCTCGAGACGGCGTTGGATGCGGAACTCAGCGTCACCGGTCCGGAGAGGTTCGTGACGGCCAGGCTCGTCGCGACGATACCGCCAGTCGCCTGGCTCACGCCGCCAGCCGCATCGAGGGAGACGGTCTGACCGGCAGCCGCGACTCCGGCGAGCGTGAGCCCGCCCACGGCCGATACCGTCAGTCCACCGAGCGTGGTCGTCGACGCCAGGGACGCGACCTTGCACTTCAGGTCGGCAGCCTGAGCCTGGAGGGCGAGTGCACCGCCGCGGACCGTCGTCCGCGTTGCCTTGTTTTCCGCCGTCACCTTCCCCGAGGGGGCGGAAAGCGTGACAGCCCCGGCGGGTGCGGTGACGATCGCCCCGAGCGTGCCGGAGACGAAATCGATCCCACCGGTGGTTGCCGTGACGCTCACCGCGTTGCCCGCGTTCGTCTTGACGGTATCGACGATCCGCACGCTCGATCCGGTGATGGAGATGGTGCCATTCACCGTCGAGGCTCCGACGACGATGATCGGCGCAGTGGCCGTGCCGAGCGACAAGTTTCCCGGACCGGTGAGATTTGAGCCGACGCGGGTGAAGCTGCCGGTGAGGCCTGGGAAAGGGGAGGTCGTCGAGTGCCAGACGAGCGTCCGGGAATCGACCGTGCCGCCCGACTGCGTGATCGAGCCGGCCTTCGCATCGAGCGTGACGCGGTCGCTCTGGGCGGTGACGGCACCCCCGAGGGCGATACCACCGGCGCTGGCGACGAGCGTCACGGACCCGTCGCCGGCCGGCGCGGCTCCCGCGGTGATCCCGCCGGTCACCGAGATGCTCGGGGCCGTGAGCGAGATGTCTCCCTGGACGGTGGTCGCCGCTTCGATCGTCAGCGCGACCGGCGACGAGAAGACGATGTTCCCGGCATCGGTACGGTTGAAGTTGACCGTCGAGTAGGTGCCGAACCCGGCTGGGGGCGACTGAGAGGCGCCGAACTGCGAGGTGATCGCCAGTGCCGCGGCGGTCACGGTGGTGCCGGCCGCCAGCGCCGGGATGGCGTTCGGCGTGACGACCGTGAGCCGATCCGTGGCCTGGATGGTCGCCGGAGACACGACCGTCAGCCCCCCCTGGTTGCTCTGGAACGTGACGTCGCCGTCGGTCCCGGAGGCACGCACGGTCCCCTCCACGCGGATTCCACCGACGTCGGCCTCGGCGGTCACGTCGCCGCCCTCGGCCACGATCGACGACGCGTTGAGGCCCAGCCGGCGGGCGATCACGCGGCCGTTCACCGAGGCTAGCCGGATCGAACCGGTCGTCGAGGTCACCGTGGCAGCGACGACGTCGCCGTACTCCGACGCGAGCGATACGTCGGAGGCCGTGCCGGCCGCCGTGACCAAGCGCGCCGAAATCGTCCCCTGGGCCGTGACGTCCACGCCGCCGCCGGAGAGCGAGCGGACGTCCACGAGGTCGATCGTTCCCTGATCGACAAGCTTCACGGAGCCGGGGGCGGTCGCCGACGCCCTCCCCACGGTCGAGCGGACGTCGATCAGGGCCGACACGTCGGTGGTGCCGCCCGTCGGGCGGCCGGCCGTCAGCAGGGCCGTCCGGGCCGTCGTCGCGGCACTGGTGATGCTCCTGCCGGCCGTGATCGTGGCGCCGCCGCCGCTGGGCACGAAGAGGATCGGCGTGGTACCGACCGCGACCGCCGAGGTCTGCATGAAGCGGAGCGCCGCGACGGACGACGAGACGAGGGCCGATCTGGTCAGCCGCACGGAGGCGGCGTCGACGACGACGTCGATCCGGGTGTCGGCCGGGATCCCGGGGCCGTTCACCGTCATGCCAGGGGAGAGCAGGAGCGTCGACGCGAGGCCCGTGACCGTGAGCTTGCCCGCCACGGTCTGCCCGAGAAGATCGACCGAGTCGTCGAACGTCCAACTCGAGCCGGTGTTGGTGGCCCCCTGCTCGACGAACACCAGCGAGCCACGGGGGAGCTCGCTCGACGAATCCGCCCCGGCCCAGCGCTGCAGGCCGCCGGCCGCATAGACGTAGATGCCGTTGGCGACGGAGTCGAACTGGTTCTTCACCAGGATCAGGTCGCCCGTGACCAGGTCGACGCCGTCGAGCTGCGGGGGGGGTGCCGCGAGGTCGATGTGCACGGTCGTGGCCGCGACGACGCTCGCGAGGACGCGGGCCGGCGAATAGGTGTTGGTGCGGTTCGCCTCGACGACGAACGGGACGAACGACAGCGGGGTGTTGCCGACCTGCACGACGTCGTCGGTGAGCACGAAGCCCCGCCGCCCGCCGGTCGCACCCTCCGCGACGAAGACGTAGGAACCGGCCACGAGTTCGGCTGCGGTGTCGGCGTCGGCGGCCCGCGTCCACCCGCCGGTGGCGACGACATACAGGCCGTTCTGCCGCGGATTCGTCTGATTCATGACGAGCACACGGTCGCCGACGGCCAACAACACGCCGTCCACCGTGAGCAGGCCGCCGGCCGCGAGGTTGACGTTGGCCGTGGTCGCCACCCGGGCGGGCACGTAGGCCTGCACCGCCGACGCGGGGACGAACGCCAGGCCGGTCTGGCCCAGGAGCGGAATCACCGCGTTGGCGAAGGTCCAGGCGCCCTGCTGGGCCCCCTCGTGGACGGCCACCATGAAGCCGGGAGCGAAGGCTTGCGAGCCGGCGGCGTCCGCTGCCCGCGACCACGCGCCGGCCGAAACGACGTAGATCCCGTTCGCGGACGGGTCGTCCTGGTTCTTCACGAGCACGCGGTCACCGGCGGCCAGGGCCACGCCGTCCGCCGTGAGCAGGCCTCCGGTCGCGAGGTCCACGTTTCCCGCCGTGGCCGCCCGCACCGGAGCCTTGGTGGGCCCGCCGGCACGGACCAGGCCGTTGAGATCGATGTCGCCGGCCGCCTCGCGGGACTGGATCGACACGTTTCTGGTGCCGCCCGCGTTGATCGGCGCCGTGGAGACGATGCTGTCGGACACCAGACCGATGCTGCCGGCCGCGCTGGAGATCGCGCCGGAGATGCCGAGCTTGTTCAAGGCCGAGAAGGCGACGTCGCCGATGGTCTGCACGGAACTGGCCAGCGTCAGCGTGCCGGCGGCGCTGATCGCGATCGGCCGCCGGGAGGCGGGGACGGCATCCACCGTCAGTGAGTCCGCCTCGGAGACGGTGATCGCGTAGGGCAACGCGGGCTGTGCCGGCGTCTCGGCCGCCGTCATGCGCAGCGTGTCGATCGCCGTCCGCACGTTCACCTCTCCGCCGGCGTCGTTGGCCAGCGTGATGCCGACGGTGGTGCCGAGGATCCGGCCGGTCTGTACCCCGGAGGTCGGGGCGACCGTCGAGAGGGTGTAGGCCCGCGGGTCGAGCGGGGACTGGAGCAGGTAGGTCTGCGCGACGGCGTTCACGGTGCCCGCCAGGATCACGTCGGCGTGCTTCGCCTGGATGTCGAGCGACCCCGTGGCGACCGTGTCGGGCGTCGTCAGCGAGTTGGCGAGCGCGCCCTGCTCGCTGACGATGAACTGCCCCGGATTGTCCGCGGTGCTCTCGAGGATCAACTGGTGCCGCGGTGCGGCGACCGGACGGTTGATCGAGATCACGTCCACGGGCACGCGGGTGCCGTTCACCCACACCGGCACCCCGATGGTGAACAGGCTCGTCGACGAGACGTTGGCGTTGGTCACCACCGTCGAGGCGTCGAGCACGACCTGGGCCACCTGCCCGGCGACGCCCCCCGCGCCCGAGAAGAACCGCGGGTCTCCGGAATTGCCGCGCTCCGCCAAGACGGGGCTGTTGAGGGAGATCGTCGATTCCGTGCGGGAGAGGTCGACCAGGAACCGCTGCGTCACCGTCTGGCCCGGGGAGAGGGTGAACGACAGCGGCCGGGTGTCGTCGGGCAGCCCGGTGTAAACGCCCCAGGAAAGCGGCCGCATGCTGACCGACTTGGGCGCCTCGCCCCAGCCGCGGAGAGTGACGTTGCCCGTGAACTCGTCCACGTCGCCTTCGGTCGGCAGGGCGCCGTCGCCCGAGATCGACTCGATGCTCAGGTTCCAGCGGTCTCCCGGCTTCGACGCCAGGAGCCGCGCCGAGGCCACCTTATCGCCAGAATCGACCACGCTCAGCTGGGCAAGAAACGTGCCGGGCACGATGCCGTCGCTGGTTCCCAGCGTGAAAATCGGCTGATCGGTGACGGGGTCGTAGTTGATGATCGACGTGGTCTTGTCCACGAACGAGGCGTCGAGGGACGGGCCGATGTACGTCTCCCGCCGGCCGCTGGTGACGTAGATCGTCTCCAGGACGCCCGCGTTGGGGAGGAGTTCGCCGAACGTGTACGCCTCCTGGGACACGGTCGCGGGGTCGTCGAGAAACTGCGAGTTCGTCGCGAAGGTGAAGGTTGGCGAGGGGGTGGCGTTCTTCTTCAGGTAGCCCGTACCGCCGTCGTCCACCAGCAGCACCGCGTAGTTGCTGTTCCCGGACGTCACCCCACTGACCGGATACTGGAAGACGTCGACCGCCAAGGCGATCCGTGCCTCCAGGTGCTGGACCCGAAGCCGCTCGCCGCCGCGCTGCCGCGCCCGCTGTGCATGGGTCAGGCTGCGGCGACGGGCGGGAAACAGACTGCGGAGCATCTTGATCGTCCTTGGGGAAGGAAGAAGGATCTGCAAACGCGACGTGCCGGTGGTGCGGGAGTTGGGGCCAGACGACTCCAAGTCGCTTCTATTACGGGAAAACCGGCCTGCGGGTTCAGTGTGATGCCAAAGTTCGCCCGACCGCAACATTTTGGTCCTTTTCGGCGGCTTGCGGACCTGGCACGAGCCTTCCCGGCGGTTGGCGCGGCGGAGTGCCGTGGAGCCTCTTCCGGGGGGCACGCCGCTGGAGGCTTGATCGCCGCAGCGGGATCGCGGTTCCCCGGGTCACCACCGGCTCTCGAGCCCCAGCGACAGCCCTTGCAGGATGACGGAACCAGAGCTGTCGAGACCGGCCACAGAACCGAACTGGTTGATCGTCTGCCCGGAGAGTTGTCTCGTCGGCTGGGCCAGGTTGGTGAGCCAGAGGCCGAAGTAGCCGCAGCGAAAATCGCAGTTGCAGGAAATGGGCACGACAGCCGTCAGCCCGAGTTCGCCGACGAACGAGCAGGCGGGCGGCTCTCCGGCGCGTGCCTGGTTCTTGTACGTGAATCCATCGTCCTGGGTATATCGAAACTTCGAGGCTTGGCCGGCGGCATTGTAGTAGGCCCCGGCCTTCACCAAGCCCTCGATGCGAGTCGTTCCCGGGCGGCCCAGCAGCAGCGTATCGAGACCAATTTGGCCGCCCCAGAGATTGTTGAAGCAACGCGTCTCGTAGGAGTCATCGCCGGTGATGGCGGTGGTGTCCTCGGTGTAGGAGAAGAAGTCGCGCATCTGGAGGCTCTCGTTCCACTGCAGCCAGCGAGCGCCGATCAGAAACTGGCAGGTGTCGGCCCAGAGGCAACGTCGCAGGTTGAACTCCAGGCTTTGCAGTTGACCGAGGAGCTTTGCCGTGGCGGAGTCGAGGCTCGTGTCCGAATCAGGGCCCCAGGTGTTGCCGTAGATGCCAGGGGGAGAGGTGGCGTAGCCGTTCGGCGAGAAGGGCAGCGACCGTTCAGAGTAGAAGTTGCCCGCGTACAGGTAGGTGGTCTCGAAGGTGTGACCCGCGCAGTTCGTACGCAGCAGCGACAGCCGCGGGGCGCCGAGCACGTCACTGTTCAAATCGTTCGCGTTGAGCGCCGTCCGGCCGAGCTGCTCGGTGCCGGGCGCCACGGTCGAGTAGATCGGGCGTGACGCCGGGGCATTTCGCCACAGGAGGAGGGCATCCGCCCGAAACGTCCAGGCGGCGTCGCAGCAGGCCGTGCCGCACTCGGCAGAGCCATACGGCTCGCCTTGCGGGAGTGGCGGCTCACAGTTGGGAGCCTCGGGGCGACGCCACGGCTCGGCTCCGTCCGACACACCCTGAAAAGGGACGATTTCCACCGAGTCCGCAGCCGGAGCATCCGCACGGACCGCCTCGGCAACGACCGGCGGATGTGAGTCCCCGAGAACCAAGCCGTCATCCCAGCCCGCCGCCAGAATCCGGCCGAGGGGCAGAACCAGAAAAACGGCCAGACCTCGCATCCCCGGAGCCACCCGCACGACACGTCCCATCTTCATCATCCCCCTTGCCGCGGATACCGATTCTGCGACGTTCATCGGTTATAGGATCAAGCAGCCGTCACCGGTCTTCGGGACGTTCCGGTCCGGGGTAATGCATCGTTCTTGCGGGCAGCCCGCAGGGTCTCCCGGGGTTGCCGAGGCTTCGCAGCCTGCCCCGCCGCGCTGCGCGTCCAGTTGCAGCGTCCATCGCTGGCAAAGTGGTCACGACCGGCAGGTGCGGGCGGTTCCCCGGCTGGGGATCAAAGACGGTTGTTCCCCTGCCTGCGGTCTACCGACCGGGCCTTTTCTGTCTCAGGAGGGGCAATGCCGCAAGGCCACCGGCGATCACCAGCCCGACGCACGTGGGCTCCGGCACCGCCGCGATGCTCGGTACGGCGTTGTAGCTCGGCTTGCCGTACAGGCCCGTGGCAGAGAAGTCGGCCACGTCCTGGATGTCGACCACGCCGTCGTAGTTGAAATCGCCCTCCGTCCAGGTCGCCGACTGCCCCGTGCCAAACTTCCCGGATGACACGAAGTTGGAGACGTCGAGGATGTCGACGAACCAGTCGAGATTCGTGTCGCCTTGGGCGGCGTAGGCGACGGTCATGGAGCCGTCGCCGTTGTCGAGCCAACCCACCGCCCGCGTCTCGAAGTTGGCCACCTCTGCGGCCGTGACGCTCGAGGTGATGCCGTTCGTTCCATCCCAGGTGCCGCCGTTGCGGCCTGCGATCAGTTTGGCGACGAGTGTCGAGGCCGACAGGCCGCCGGCCACGGTCATCCCGCCGTTGGTGACGTCGACCAGGCCGGTGCCGGAAAGATTGAGCCCACCGACTCCCGCGACGACGTAAGGCGCCACCTGCGCCGTGCCACCGGCCAAAACCGCGAGGGTACTCGAGGCGAGGGCCGAGGCGTTGGAGAGCCGCAGCACGCCCCCCTGCACAGTGGTCGAACCCGAAAGCGTGTTCGCCTTGTCGAGCACGAGCGTGCCGCCGCCGGTTTTCAGGACCGGGATCGAACCCGAAAGCGTCGGGTAGCCAGCCTGCGTCTGGGTCTGGGTGCCGCTGGGCACGTTGATCGTGATCAGCGACGCGCCGGCGGTGAACACGAGATTCAGGTCACCGCCGCTCTGCGCCACCGAAAAAATGCCGGATCCGAACGGGTTGGCGAAGCCGCCGGTGCCGTTGGTCGCGGACGTGTTGATCAGGAATTTATTGGCCGCAAAGCCCGAGATGCCCCCGGTCGCCGTCGCGATCTTCCAGGTGTAGTTGCTCCCGGAGACGAAATTCGCCGCGGGGCCGCTGACGTCGGGACCAGTGCCCGACAGCGTCCAGAGATTGATCCTGAAGGGATCGGCCGACGTGGCCGCAATCGAGAGCGGCCCGACGATGCTCACCAGATCCCAGGTCGATGGCGTCCCGGCCGACCCGGTAGCCGACAGCATTTGCCAGTTGTAGTTGCCCCCCGAGCCGAACGTGACACTGCCGGAGAGCGTGAGGGTGCCGGGGCTCGATCCGGGCGAGAGCGTCGCGCCACTGCCGACGTTGAGAGTGCCCGCCGCAATCGTGCCAGTGCCGGCAAGCGTCTGACCCGACGGCACGAGATATCCGCCAGCCTTCTGGGTGAGGTCGATCGCGGCTCCTGAATCGACCCGGATCAACGGAGACGACGCGATCGAGGCACTCGTGCCGAGAACGACCGTCCCCCCGGCGATCATGGTGGGCCCGGTGTAGAAGTTGCTTCCGCGGAGCACCAGCGTGCCAGCGCCGGTTTTGCGGAAGCCAGCCGATCCGGCCAGGGGCGCCGCGATCGTCGCCCGTGAACCTTGAACCACGTCGATGAACGGTGCCGTCGAACCGGAGAGACTGATGGCCGCCTGGCTGCCGGAGAGGATTCGGTAGCCGTCGACGGTGAACCGCATGCCGGTCGAGACGCCGACACCCGCCGAGCCGCTGACGGTCACGGTGCCACCCGCAGTCGTACCGGTGACCGATCGACCACCGAATACGGCAACGCGGCTCGGGTCCCAGCGGGTGGCCGTGCCCGTGGTGGCGAACCAGTTGCTGGATCCAGTGGTCCATGTGCCGGCCCACGTACCGGTGGCGAACGAACCCGAGGGGATGGTGCCGCCCGGAGTCCACACGAGTGAGGGGAGCGGGGTTGCCGCCGACGTGGTTCCCCAGTTTCCGCCGACGGAGGTGCCGGTGGGACTCGTCGTCCACACGCCGACCCCGGCGAATCCCTGGACGGCCGGCGTGGAATCGAAGGAGGAGGCCTGGGAGACGATCGCCATCGAAGTCGGATCGTAGGCCCGCGCCAGCAGCAGGGGTCCGAGAGTCTCGAGTTCGACGATGTAGCTGTTCGTCTGCGAAAAAGTGAGCACGCGGGCGCTCCCACTGACGGTCACCGTCGACGAGAGTTCCGCGATGCGCAGTGTGCTCTGCGCTCCCGTCGCGGAGACTTCGATCGTGGCCATGTAGCCCGTCCCTGCTCCGGTATCGACCTGGGCCACGACGCCTGCTTCGGGGCCCGCGAGCGCGACGGCGGTCGGATTCACCAGCGAACGCACCACCACGCCGGTGCCCACGAACGAGTCCGTCGGCACGAGTCCATACGCCACGTTGGGGCCAGCCAAAGCGAATCCTTGGAGGGTGATCCCACCCGATGCTGTCCCCGTCGAGAAGAAGGTCGCGGACGTCAGCAAGATTCCTGGAGACGCGTCGGTCAGCCAGAACTGCTGCGGCGAGCCGTTGGGAAAGGAATCGGTCCAGTCGGCGCCGGCTCGGCAAGCCGACAATCCCGCTGCAACCGCGAGCATCACGGCACGCCAATGAACCGCCGCGATCCGCAGTCGCGCCATGCTCGCGGCTCCTCGTGCCCACCTTTCGTGTCGCGATGAGCGGGCCATTCCTCGGGAAAAATGCCGTGGTTCAGATGCGGTCAAAGTACCACTCCGACGGGACGTCCATCGCGGTTCCATTCGATTGGATCCCCGAGTCTACGCCACCGATCACGAGTTTGTAGCGGCCCTTGAGCGAAGTCGGGTTGGTGCTGGACGGCAGGGTGATCGTCCAGTTCGTGCCGCTCCCCGAGATGCTGACGCCCGCCAGCGAAACGTCGCGGCCGGACGTCGGATCGGCCGGATCCGCCAGTCGCTGCAGCTTGAACGAACCGACCGTGAAGCCCGTAACCGTCGTGTTGAACTGGAGCTGGAACGTGCTGATCAGACCAGTGAAATCTGGCGTGGCCGGCCACTGTCCGAGTCCGGTGACGTTTGCCCTGATGATGGCGTCGACGACGATGGTCTTGCCGAGGAACCCGCCTGGGGCGGGCAGCGCCAGCGTGGCGGGAAGGCCAGCGGCACTCACGATGGAGCCTCCGTTGAGAATCAGCGCCGACGACGAAGCGTAATCGAGCCGCGTCGTCCGGTCGCTGATCTGGATCGCATAGCGGAAGGTGAGCACGTTCGTTCCGCTTCCGGAAACGTAGGTGGCCGTCCGCGACGGCGTCGTATTCAACTGCAGTGCCGGGGCCCCCGTGACGGTTACCTCTTTGCTGAAGGTGACCTGGATGTCGACGGTCTGGCCGATGCCGTAGGTGCCGCTTGGAGAACTCGCCGTCACGGCCGACGTGACGGCCGGCGTCTCGGTATCGACCTTGAGGGTGAACGTGGCGGTGCCGACGTTGCCGGCGGCATCGGTGGCGTCGAAGGAGAATGTGTGGGTTCCGGGCCCGAGCACGGATGGCGTGTATGTCCAGGTGCCGTTGGAAACTGGCACCGGCTCAGTTTTGCCGCCGTTTATCGAGACAGTGAGGGTGGTGCCGGCGTTCGTCTCGACGGTTCCGTTGAAGGTCGGCGTCTGGTCATTGGTGGTCCCGCCGTTGGGAATCGAGCCGGTCACGGGCGACGCGTCGTCGATGACGCTCGTGATTACGGGCTGCGGTGGACGGGTGTCGACCGTGAGGGTGAACGTGGTGACCGCGGAACTCCAGGTGCCGCTTGGGTCTTTGGCGACGAATGAGAATGTGTGGGTTTCACCCAAGAGATCGAGATCGTTGCCCCGCGTCCAAGACCAGGTGCCGTCCGGGTTGACGGGTCGTTCGTTCTCGTCGCCGCCATTTCTCCGGACGAAGAGCCTCATCCCTGGCTCGACGGTGCCCTTGAAGGTGGGCCTGGCATCGTTGGTGGTTCCCCCGTTGGGGATTTCGCCGACCACAGGCTCCTTGTCGTCCCATACGCTCGTGATCACGGAGGCCTTCGGGATGACGGTGAGGGTGAACATGGCAGCGACGCTCTCGTTACCGGCGGCATCGGTGGCGACGAAGGAGAACGTGTGGGGACCGTACGCGAGCGGTGAGGGCGTGTATGGCCAGGTGATGCCGTTGTGCGTGCCGCCGTTGATGGAAACGCTCAGGCTGCTGCCCGCCGTAACGGTGCCGTTGAACGTGGGCGTGGTGTCGTCGGTTGACCCGCCGTTGGCGATTGTGCCCATCACTGGCGACTCGTTGTCGGTGACGCTCGTGATCACCGGTGCTTGTGGAATCACCGAGTCGATGAGCCATTGCCCGGAACTGGTCGCGGGCACGCTCGGGAAGCCGGCCACGATTTGCCGCACCTGCACGTCACCGGCCGGATACGTGCCATCCGGCAGGGCGAACGACGTGCCGCTTCCGGGTGTCCATGCTCCTCCGGCGAAGCGGTACTGCCACTGGGCACCGACGGACAAGCGGTTCACGTTCACCAGGCCATTCCGCGAGATGCCATCGGCGGCGCTCGAGCCGGTGTCGAAGGCCAGCGCGATCACCGGCTTGGGCTGGGGCACGATCGGACCGATCACGTCGGACCAGGGGCCCGCGCCGAGGCCATTCGACGCCCTGACTCGGAACCAGTATGTCGTGCCGTTGGTCAGATTCGGCACGGTCAGCGACGTCGCCGTCATGGCCACCGGAGGCGGCAGCGCGCTGCCAGGCGTGATGAAGTTGTCGGTGCTCACCTCCAGTTCGTAGCTGGTGATCGGCAGGTTGGGCAGCACCGTGAACGCGGGATTCCAGCCGAGGTGAATCGTCCGGTCGTCGTGCCATCCCGCCAGGAGGGGTGAGACGGGGGCCGGGGGCGACATCGGCGTGGGCCACGCCGGCGCGTAGGGCACGTCGAGCAGCCGGATCTCGAACTCGGTCGTGCCGGTCTCGACGTTGTTGGGCCGCAGCGGATTGCCGGCCCGATCGACGATGGTGCCGGCGGCCACGATCCGATAGATGCCCGGAGTGAACACGCTGGCCGCCTCGAAGACCACGCGGTCGGCCGATTCCACGAATCGGAAGACGTAGTCTCGCCCCGAGACCAGCGGCGTGCCGTTGCGGGTCAGCGTGAAGGCCGATGCGACGACCGTCGCCGGATTGATGCCGGCACCCTGGTCGACCACCTGGAAGGAGAAGAAGCGGCGGTTGCGGCTGCCCGATCCCCTGATCTCTACCACGTCGGCGACACCGCTGACGTCGTCGACGCCGCCGTCGCGGGGCTCGAGGATCGCGAGATAGGGTGGACTCTGCGAGAGATCGACCCGGTCGATGGCACCGAGATCCTTGAAGGTGTTCGCACCCAGACCGGGTGCGCCGGGAGCCTGGTCGGGGTCGTACCAGCGGACCTGGCCGTAGAGATCCTTTTCGGGAGCGAGGATCGGCGCCGGGGGCACGCCGATCGCCGAGTTGACGACCACGAACTCGTTGCGATCCTGAAGCGCGTCGAGCGACGTGTCGATCGCCGGCGTGCCCGCGACGGGATAGAAGTTGCCGGCCGCCGCGTTGACGAAGGGGCTGGCAGACAGCGTCACGCGGAACCGGTCGGTGACGCCGCTGACGGGCGTCGTGACGCCCGAGAACCCGGAGCGGGTGACCACGGTCCGCTCGTTGCCGGCGGCATCCCGCTGCGAGGACGCATCCACCGTCACGCCCGACACGAGATTGGCGAACAGGTTGTTCATCAGCGTGGGGCCGGCGCTGTCGGTCACCTCGACGCCGATCCCGCGTGGCGTGGTGCCGCCGTAGATCGTGTTGTTGACGATCCGTCCGAAGGGAACGACGGCTGCCGGATCGCCTCCCGAATCACCGCTGAAGCGGATGCCCGCGACGCCACTGGACGACACGACGTTGTTGACGACGAACGCACCGGGCACGAGCCGGGTGCTGTTGAGCGTGGGGAGGTTGCGGGCGACTCCCGGATGAGGCGTGTTGCTCACGGCGTCGCGGGTGCCGGCGTCGATGCTGATCCCATAGGTGGCCGCGCTGGTGATGATGTTTCCGTCGATGACGAACTGGCCCTGCTCGCGGGGCTGATTCGAGTCGCCGCGAAGCTCGCCGGTGGACGTGTAGGCGCCGGGTATCAGCCGCTGGTTGGTGTCCAGAGTCCGGAAGACCTGCATGTCGGCCGAGGGGTTTCCCGCCGCCTTGGTGCCGGTGGGAAGCGAGTAGTCGGTGCCCCGGCGGATCTCCAGCTGATACGGCCCCTGCAGGGCCTGGGGTGTGCCGCCCGGCGGTGTGGCCACCGCGAACATGCCCGTGGAGTCGGCCACCGCCGCGGTCACCATCTCACCCCGCTCGGCGAAGCCCACCGCGATGTCGTCGACGTAGAAGCCCTCGAACTCGTTCTTCTGGCCGCGCTCGATGTTGTTGAAGTTGCCGGTCTCGTTGGCCCTCCCGGAGATCGTGTTGATGAGATTGCCGGCGGCGTCGACTTGATCCGGATCGAACTCGCCGGCCGTGTGGAAGTCGAAGCGGAGGCGAATGTCCGCATTGCCAGCCCACTTCCCGAGGTCGACGCGGGCCTGCCGCCAATGGTTCCGAAGCGGATCGATCGGATCCGTCACGGCAGGGGCCTCGAACAGCTCCTGCACGTGCTGGTTGGCGAACGAGCCGACGGCCGACGACGCGGAGATCACGGTCGGCAGCTCGGCGTCGGCAGTTCCGGAGGCGGAGCGGGTCGAGTTGTTCGTCGCCAAGAGTTCCCACGTGGCGCCCTGATCCACGGAGATCAGGACGCGGGCGCTGTCCCGCATGAAGCTGGTCTTGCTGCCTACCCCCTCGGTATCGAGCCAGTAGTTGAAGTAGAGCGTCGGCTTGTCCGTGTAGACGTAGCCGGCGAGACTGAAGGGATTGGTGATCAGGCTGCCGTACGCACCGCCCGGCAGGTTGTAGTTGTCGCCGATCGAGGGATTGGCGGTCAGGTCCTCGTGCCAGGTCGGATCGGCGCCGTGCTGCGCGTTCCTGCCACCGGTCCGCAGGTACGCCGGGATGCCACTGGACTGATGGCGCTCGAGGCCGAAATACATCGAGACGCCACCTTCGGACTCTGAGTGCGAGCGGCTCTCCAAGGTCTGGCCGAGAGCATCGACGACGCTGACGTCTCTTGTCACGTCAGTCGGCCTGCGTGAGTTGTCGGATACGTCGTTGATGCCGTGGCCGGGATCGAGTGCCTGGACGGTGTCGCGTGCGGTATCACCACGACGTTCGGTCGGATGCCAGAGATTGACGTCGAGCTGCGAGAATGCCAGGCCGGTGATCTCCGACAGGGAGCCGACCTCGAGTGCGGGGGAGAAAAGCTCACCGGGCTCCGCCGACG
>VGYR01000024.1 GCA_016872925.1 Planctomycetota bacterium | reverse complement strand
TCAGGCCCTGAAATACGCGGCTCGGGGCTTCCGCTCATTCCCGAATTACCGCACCCGAATCCTGTTCTTTTGCGGCAAACTGGATCTCAGGCCCCGGCTGCAGTGCCACTAAAAGTCCCGAAGAACCAAAGCCGAAGTCACGCCCGGCAAGGAATGACCGGTCGCGCAAACTGCCGTGCCGAACAGGATTGGCAGGATGCCCGCAGCGAGCGTCCGGTGACGGGCACGGGCAGCCCCGAGCCTCGCGAACGCGCGAGGCCCACGGGTGACCCGTACGGGGGTCTGTCAGCGCGCGAGTCGCTCGAGCCGCCGCTCGACAACCTCGAGCAGCCCGCGGAGGCGACCGACCTCCCGCCGCAGATCGTCCACCTCGCCCGCCGGCGTGACGGGCATCCGACTCGTGTGCGGCAGCGGACCGCTGCCGAGGGTGGGCACGGCCGTCGGCTGGGGTGACGTCTCGCCGACGAGGGCTCTCTCGAGAGGCTCTTCGAGTGATTGCAGGGTCACCTCGGCTCGGTGGCCCGTGCCGCCGGGAAGGACGAACTCGACGGGCACCGGACGATCCACCGGCCCGGCCGTCACCAGCCTCGTCAACTCCTCCGGCGAACGCACCGGCTGCTCGTTCATCTTCACGATGACGCTCCCGGGCGGGATGCCGGCCCGCGACGCGGGCAGGTCGCCCACGACCCCGATCACGTAGGCGCCGGCCTCGTCGCGCAGCCGGAATCGTTCCCGCGTCTCGGGATCGATGGGGATGGTCCGCACGCCCAGGGCGACTCGCCCGCGTGGACCGGGCGGGACGGCGGCCGGAAGCGACGGAGCGGCGATGGCTGCCGGAAGCGAACGGGCGGGAGCGGCGGCAGTGGCGGCAGGGACCGAGGGCTGCCACTCCCGACCCGGCTCACGTGCCGCCGCCGTCGGGCGGGGCACGGCCACCACCGCCCGCTCGAAAACCTGGTCGCCACGGGCGATGGACAGGCGGACGTTCTGGCCGGCCGCGATCGCCGTGAGTGCCTGGGCGACTTCGTCGGCGCTTCGCATGGAGACACCGTCGATGCCGGCCAGATCGTCTCCGATGGCGATCCCGGCCGCGGCCGCAGGGCCCGCAGGAGCCACTTCCACGATCGACCAGCGACCCGGCACCTGCGACTCGGAAACGGCCAGGCCCAGCCAACCGTTGGACATTCCTGTCACCGGCGCCGGGGATGCCCCAACGCCGGCGGCAGCGGCGGCGGGTGCCAGCACCGATGTGGGAACCGACGCGGGGGTTTCCGGGCGAGGGCGGTCGCGAGGCTTCGCGAACGGCACTGCGATCGGCTCACCGATCGAAATGGCGCCCGGCTCGAAGGCGGGAGAAGACGAGGCCGGCTCATTGCCCGTCGCCGACGCGCTGGAGAGCGGGAAACCCAGCACGACCAGCAGCAGGCCGACCGCGGTCGCGCGTTCACCCGTCACGGCCATCACGAATCCCTCCGAGCCCGCAATCGGCGGCCCGGCCCGCGGCGGGCATGGGCAACTTCGATGGATCAGGCCCAGAGTATAGGGGAGTGGTCCGCCCGCGGCAGAGGCTGCCGAAATCGAGGCGGTTTGCGGCCTTTCGCGCGTCATGCACAACTTCTGCACTGCGGCGGGACGTGGACGCGTGTACGGCGCCGACTCGCACGACCCCGCTGGCACGGCCTGCGATGCGGCCGCGGGCGCGTGCTGATCGCCGTCGGAGTCGCGCCGTGCTGGCAACTGTTTGACAGCACTTCATGCCCCCCTATACTCGCGCCCCGTCGACGAACGGTCGTCACGACGACGTTCATGCACGGATGCCGAACAGCTCAGGACGACGATTGTCCGGGCCGGGAAGGAACCATGGGAAACGCAGCCGACACGGCCGTGGGCAGCACCGACGCGGCCTCCGTGAAGCGTGTCCTGCGGGCCTTCGAAGAGCGGATCGGAACCGACCGGTTCGCCGTCTGGTTCGGCGGGGTGGGCGTGCAGGTCGCTCCTGCTGACCGGCGAACTGACCGGCGAACCGCGGCCCCGACCGTCACGATCGCCGCGGGAAGCGGATTCACCCACGAGTGGCTGCGGCGGACGTTTCGGGCCGACTTCGAAGCGGCCGCCTCGGCGGTGTGCGGGGAAGGGGTCGAGGTCCGCTGGGAGCCTGTCGCAAACCCGGTGGCGGAGGATCGACCCACGGCATCGCCCCCCCCCCCCAATCACCCCATCAAGGAAGCTCCGGCCGCGGCTGGCGAGGGCGGGCCTGGCCGACGACGGCCGTCCGGAGAGCGGGGGTTTGCACCGGGGCGGCACTCGACCGCCGCCGCTCCGGCGTCCCCCTCCCGGCGGCGGGGACACATGCTCGAAGACTTCGTGGTCGGGCCGAGCAATCGCATGGCGGTCGGGGCCGTGGAGATGGCCGTCTCCCGCCCGGGGGAGGTGAGCCCCCTGGTGATCCACGGGTCGAGCGGCCTCGGCAAGACGCACCTGCTCGAAGGGGCGTGCGAGCGGGTTCGCGAACTGCATCCCGGAGCCACGGCGGTCTGCCTGTCGGCCGAGCAGTTCACGACGGCTTTCCTGCAGGCCTTGCATGGGGGCGGCCTGCCGGGCTTTCGCCGCTCCTGCCGCGGTGCCGACCTGCTGGTGATCGACGACGTGCAGTTCTTCGTCGGCAAGAAGGCCACGCTGCTCGAGGTTCTGCACACCATCGACGCCTTGCAGCGGTTGGGCAGGCAGGTGATCCTCGCCTGCGATCGCGAGCTCGACGCACTGCCGGAGTTGGGCGCCGATCTGCTGACCCGCTGCCGGGGCGGCATGACGGCCCGGATCCTGCCCCCGGATTACGACGTGCGGCGCGGGATCGTCACGGCGTTGTGTGCCAAGCGGGGCATCGTCGTCCCCGACGACGTGACCCATTACATCGCGACGTCGATGACGCGGCATGCCCGGGAGCTCTACGGGGCGGTCAACCGGTTGCAGGCGACGAGCACCATGCTGGGGCTGCCCGTCGGCCTCGGGATGGCGGAGGAGGCACTCGCCGACCTGGTGCGGTCCAGTGGCAGGAGCGTTCGGCTCGCCGACATCGAGCGGGCCGTCTGCAAGGCGTTCGGCATCGACGGTGGCTGCCTCCAGTCCGCCCGGCGGTCGAGAACCGGCAGCCATCCCCGCATGCTGGCGATGTATCTTGCGCGGAAGCACACCCAGTCGGCGCTGGCCGAGATCGGCCAGTACTTCGGCCGGCGGAGCCACTCGACGGTCATCGCCGCCCAGAAGGCCGTCGGGGAGTGGGTGGCATCGGGCACGCCGATCGTGCTCGCCGACGCCACCTGGAGCGTCGACGAGGCGATTCGCCGCGTCGAAGACGTGCTTCGGGCGGGCTGACGCTCCGCCGTCAGCGTGCCCCGGCTTCGACCGCGGCCGTCGGGTCGTCGAGCGGCTTGGCTTCGTCGAGCGCGTTCGATTGGTCGATCGCCTCCGCTTCCGCGAGCGATTCCTCTTCAAGGCTCGCCTTGTAGCGGACGCTCGACTGGGGGCCACCGAAGCCGACGACACGACGGTCGATCGCCGTGCGGCGGCCAACGACACGGCCACGGTTCACGTCGAAGCGGATCGTGCCGTCCCAGATCCGCTCCATGAGCCTGGCCTCGAGCCGTGGGTCATCGACGGGCGTCAGCACGGTCGTGTCGACGGCGATCGTGGCGATCCCGTCGGCGACCGAGTCCAACCGGTACCGCAGCCGGGTGCGGACGGCCTTCCGCGGACCATTGGGCACCTCGACGACGACCTCTTGCGGCACCGTCCACTCGGCACCGATCGCGACGGCTTCCTGAGGCAGCGGCACCACGACGAGGTCACCCGTCGCCGCCGGGGGGCAGGGCCGCAGCTCGAGCCGTTGGAGAATCCGGCCGTCGCTGGCCACGGTCATCCGCACCAGGGGCTTGCCGAGGCTGTGCGGCACGAGTTCGTACCCCGGGGGCGGATCCTCGCCGCTTCCGCTCGACCAGCGCAGCTCCCCCTGGTCGCTCGTTCGTGAGGTCATGGTCACATCGTCCACCGTGTGCTCGAGGGTGGCAGTCCCGTCGGCTTCGACGGCCACGACCCTCCAGGAGCGCGTCGAGTCGGTCATCGTCTCGACGGCCTGCGTGACGCCGTTCATGGTCGTCTCGGTGAGCGCCCGGTGCCGAACCTGCATCGGGATCGACTCATCCTGGACGAAGCGGTAGCGGAGCACGACGGAGCCGTCCGCCGCGGGTGCCGGGCACGTCAGGGCCGTGGCGACGGCGGCCGCGAGCAGCGTGCGGCGGATGGCCAGGGCGGTCACGCGTCGCCCCCCGGCGCGGCAGCGTCGGCCGACCGCAGCCCGCCTCCCCAGGCGAGCTTGTCCCGCAGGGTGCGGTAGTAGCCGTGGCACCCCGTCTCCACCAGGACGAATCGCGGCCGCGCCCGCCGGATGCGGATCCGATCGCCGGCGCTCAGCGCCGCGACGACACGGCCGTCGACCACGCAGGCCGATCCCTCGTTGGGCCGCGGCACCACGATCTCGTAGGTCCTGGCGGCCGAGTCGACCACGGTGCGGTTGGTCAGGGTGTGCGGGCTCAGGGGTGTGAACACGAAGGCATCGAGATCCTTGCGGACGATCGGGCCACCCGCCGAGAGGTTGTAGGCGGTGGATCCGACCGGTGTCGAGACGATCAAGCCGTCGGCACGATAGGTCGTCGCAGGCTCGCCGTCGACGACGAGCCCGAACTCGATCATGGAAAACGGCGGACCGGCGAGGAGCGATGTCTCGTTGAGTCCGAGCTCCCGATGAACGACCGTGCCGCCGCGGAGCACTTCGGTCTCGAACATCAGGTGGTCGACGAGGCGGAACCGGCCCGCCGCGATCTCGGCGAGCGCCTCGGCCGCCCCTTCGCGGGGCACGTCGGACAGGAAGCCCAGCCGGCCGAGATTCACCCCCAGCACGGGCACCTGCTCGTAGCCCATCCACCGGGCCGCTCGGAGGATCGAGCCGTCTCCGCCGAGCACCACGACGAGGTCGGCGTCGGCCGGGGTGGGGACGGAATCATCGGGAACAAACGTCCGTGGATCCTGGCCGGCGGCGGCCAGGAGAGCCGCCAGGCGGTCGGCCTCCGCGGCGACGTGGGGCAGCCGCGTCGAGCCGAGGATCAGCACCCGCAGGGCGGCTGTGGGGGCGACACCGGCGCGAAGGCGGGACCTTGACGACGCCATGGCGACGAGCTCCGCGAAAGTCAGCGGTCGGCGACGACGTCCGCCGTCGCGCCGGCCGGCACCGGGCTCCTGCCGGCCAGCCGCCTGCAGGCGGAAGCGATGCCCGCTGCATCGAGCCCGAGGGCGGCGAGCAGCTCGGATCGCTCGCCGTGCTCGACGAACCGATCCGGGAGGCCGAGCCGGACGATCGGGCCGCAGTGGATGCCGGCATCGTTGACCGCCTCCAGCACGGCGCTGCCGAAGCCCGTCTGCACCGCGTTCTCCTCGAGCGTCACCGTCCACGGCGCCGTCTCGATGCGATCCGCGATGCCGGGATCGAGCGGCTTCACGAACCGGGCGTTGACCACGGCGATCTCCAGCCCCTCGCGGCGAAGTTCCGCGGCGGCCCGCAGGGCCTCGCCCAGGAGCGTGCCGCAGGCGATCACCAGCCCGTCGCCCCCCTCGGCCAGCGTCTCGGCCCGGCCCAGTTCCATGACCGCACGGGGGCCTTCGTGCCGTTCGACGGCGGCTTTCGGGTAGCGGATCGCGACGGGGCCGTCGTGGGCCAGCGCCCAGTCGAGCATCGCGGACAGGTCGTGCTCGTCGCCGGGAGCGAGCACGGCCATGTTGGGGAACAGCCGCATGTAGCCCAGGTCGAAGGCGCCGTGGTGGGTCGGACCGTCGGGCCCCGTCAGGCCGGCCCGATCCATCATGAACACGACCGGCAGATTCTGGAGGGCGACCTCCTGGAACACCTGGTCGAAGGAGCGCTGCAGGAACGTGCTGTAGATGTCGACGATCGGCCGACACCCCGCCTTGGCCTGCCCGGCGGCGAACGCCACCGCGTGCGACTCGCAGATTCCCACGTCGAAGAACCGGTCGGGAAACTCCTCCCGGACCGGCTCGAGCTTGTTGCCCTGGCACATCGCCGCCGTCATCACGGTGACCCGCGGATCACGGCGGAGCGCGGCACCGATGGCGGCCGAGGCGACGTCGGTGTAGGCCCGCGACGACGACTTCTTGATCGAGACCACGCACTCGTCGTCGCACTCGAAGGGGGCCGGCGTGTGGAAGAAGACCGGGTCGGCTTCGGCGGGCTTGAATCCGTGCCCCTTCTCGGTCAGCACGTGCAGGAGGATCGGCCCCTCCTCATCCTTGACCAGTTCCAGGTAGCGGATCAGGTTGGGGAGCGAGTGCCCCTCGACGGGGCCGAAGTAGCGGACACCGAGGGCCTCGAACAGCGCTCCGCCGTGCAGCGTCGTCTTGATCGAGTCCTTGACGCTGGTGAGCATCCGCTCGACCGACTCACCGACCATCGGCACGCCCTTGATTAGCTCCCCAGCCTGATGCTTGAAGCCCCGGTACCAGGGGTTGGTGCGGACCGTGTCGAGGTATTCGGCGAGCCCGCCCACCCGCGGGCAGATCGACATCTTGTTGTCGTTGAGGATGACCAGCAGCTTCTTCTTGAGAAACCCGGCGTTGTTCAGGGCCTCGAACACGATGCCCGACGGCAGGGCGCCGTCGCCGATCACCGCCACGGCATACCGGTCGCCGGCGCCGCGAAGGCCGTCGCCGCTGGCGAGGCCCAGCGCCGTCGACACGCTGCAGCCGGCGTGCCCGGTCATGAACAGGTCGTAGGGGCTCTCCTCGGGATTCGGATAGCCCATCAGGCCGCCCCGGGTGCGGATCGTGCCAAACCGGGCGAAGCGGCCCGTGATCAGCTTGTGCGGGTAGATCTGGTGCCCGGTGTCCCAGATCAGCCGGTCGCGGCTGAAGTCGAACACCCGGTGCAGCGCCAGGCAGAGTTCCACCACGCCGAGGTTCGAGGCGAAGTGGGCCGTGCGGGAGGTCGCCACCTCGCACAGGGCCCGGCGCATCTCGACGGCGAGCGCCTCGAGCTGCTCCATCGAGAGCCCGTGGAGATCGCGCGGCGAGAGGATGCTCGGCAGGATTTCGAACATGATGTCGGATGCTCCGTGCAGTCCGGTGCCCAGGGTGCTCAATGATCGCGGGCGATGATCCAATGGGCGAGGGCCGCGAGTTCTGCGGCCGGTTCGCCGAGAGGTTCCACCGCGGCGGCGGCCTCCGCGGCCAGCGTCCGGGCCCGGTCGCGGGCGGCGGCGACTCCCGCCACGGTCGGATAGGTGAGCTTGCCGCGGCCGGCGTCCTTGCCCACGCGCTTGCCGAGCGCCGCTTCGGTGCCTTCGGCGTCGAGCAGGTCATCGGCGATCTGGAAGGCGAGGCCGAACGCGCGGCCGAACCGCGCCAGGGCTGCGAGCTGTCCGGCCTCCGCGGCCACGGCCAGGCCGCCGAGTTCCAGGGAAGCCAGGAACAAGGCCCCGGTCTTCCGGCGATTGATGCGATCCATCCAGGCCACCTGGTCGTCGGGGGCGGTCGGTGGTTCCGCCAGCCAGCCGCGTTCTGCGGCCAGGTCGTCGACCTGGCCGCCCACCAGCGCCGCGCCCCCGGCCGCATGCGCCAGAACCAGGCAGGCCCGGGCCGCGGCCGTGGCCGGCATGTCTGCGGCAAGCGTCTCGAAGGCGAGGGCCTGCAGGGCGTCGCCGCAGAGGATCGCGGTCGCCTCGTCGAAGGCGCGGTGGCAGGTGGGCCTTCCGCGCCGCAGGTCGTCGTCGTCCATCGCGGGCAGGTCGTCGTGCACCAGCGAGTAGGCGTGGATGCACTCCAGGGCGATGGCGGGGGCCGCCGCCGCCGACCAGTGCCGTTCGCGATCGACGGCCGGATCGCCGCAGGCCTGGGCCGCCCAGAGGGCCAGCGCGGGCCGCAGCCGCTTGCCCGGCGCCAGCAGGGCATAGCGCATCGCCGCGGCGAGCCGCTGCGGTGTCTCACCGTCGAAGGCCACGGCAGCAGCCAGGCGGGGTTCGATGAAGCCGCGCACCGCGTCGAGCGAGCGGGCGACGGTCTCCGGAGCGGGCGCGGTGGCCGATGAGGAGCCGCTGGTCACCGGGCAGCTTGCCATGCGTGGCCTGCAGGGATGCGAACTGGCAGGGGAGCGGAACGCCAACCCCAGGGGCGTGCCCGGCGGGATGCCGTTTTGGTGCGGAAACTACCGGAAAAGTCTAGCCAGCGTCGCGGGGATCGTCCATTCCCGGCAGCGTTCGCGACCGCTGCTTTCGGCCGGCGTTTCGGGGGGCGGATGAGGCCGGTTCGTCGGCCTGCGGTGCCTCGCCGGAGGTGAGGACGGGCCGGCCATCGGCGTCGACGCGAATCAGGGTGCTGACCTTGAGTTCCGCAGCGGCGAGTTCGTCGTGGAGCCGCTTGAGCAGCGTCACGCCACGCTCGTACGCGGCGATCGATTCCGACAGCCCAAGACTTCCCGATTCCAGCCTGGAAACGAGCTCGCCCAGCTCGGCAAGGGTCACTTCAAACGGGGCGGTTTGCGGCGAGTCTGCCGCCTCAGCGTCCGATGGCATCGCTCGTCATCCTCTCGGTCCGTTCCACACGACTCCACACGCGACCGTCGGCGAACTGGGTGACGATGGTCGCGCCGCCGGCGATCCCCGCCACGCTCTTCAGCGCGGCGGCGTCGCCGTCGCGTCGCGTGACGGTCCAGCCGCGGGCCAGCAACTGCAGGGGGCTGCCCGCCTCAAGCCGCGCCGCCGCTGCGGCAACCCGCTCGCCCCCCCGCGTCACCGCGAGGCCGGCGAGCCTGCGGAGTCGCACCGCCTGCCGGTCGGCGGCGTCGCGCCGGTCACCGATCAGCAGGCCGGGGTTGGTGAGGATCCGGGAACGGGCGATCGTCGTCAGCCGTTCGCGGGAGTTCTCGATCCGCCGCCCGAGTCCGGCCTGGAGCCGGAGGCCCAGGCCCGCGACCCCCGCCGACACCTGGCCGGCGTCGGGCACCACGCGCACGGCGGCGTCGGTGGGCGTGAGCGCCCGGACATCCGCGGCGAGGTCGCAGAGCGTGACGTCGATCTCGTGGCCGACGCCGGAGACGACCGGGACGGGAGACGCCGCGACGGCGCGGACGAGCACCTCCTCGTTGAACGACCAGAGATCCTCGAGGCTGCCGCCGCCGCGGACCAGCGCGATCACGTCGATGGCCGGCTGCAGGCGGCCGGCCGTGGCGACCGCGGCCGCGAGCTCCTCGGCCGCCCCCGCCCCCTGCACCCGGGCCGGAATCACGATCACCTCGCTGGAGCGCCAGCGGGAGGCGAGCGTCTGCAGAAAATCGGCGATCGCGGCGCCGGAGGGGCTCGTCACCAGGGCGATCCGCCGCGGAAACACGGGCAGCGGCCGCTTCCGTGCGGCCGCGAACACCCCCTCGGCGTCCAGGGCGGCGTGCAGCCTGCGGAGCTGCGCCTCGAGGGCGCCGGTCCCGACGGCGTGGAGCCGGTCGATGGTCAGCTGGTAGGTCCCGCGCGGGGGATAGACCTCGAGGCGACCATGGCAGACGACGCCGAGGCCATCGGCGGGCTCGATGGCCAGCGTCTGCATCACGCCCCGCCAGATCACGCCGCGGAGCACCGCCGCCTCGTCCTTGAGAGACAGGTAGACGTGTCCGCTCGAGGCTCGGGTGAGGTTGCTGACCTCGCCGGAGACCCAGACGTCGGCAAACCTGGTCTCCAGCTGCTCCTTGACTCGCGAGGTCAACTCCGACACGCTCTGGACGGCGTCGGGTGGACTGCGGCGGTCTGTCGAGACGCTGGCGGCCATGGGCGAGAGTGTAGCAGTCGGGGTGCGGGCCGGGCCGATGCGACCCGGAGCGAGCATGACGGAATCCAGTGTTGACGCCGCCGCCAGCCGCTCGCGGGCGGCGCTGCTCGTGGTGTTCCTGACCGTGTTCATCGACCTGCTCGGCTTCGGCATCGTGTTGCCGGTGATGCCGCGGCAGGCCGAGCCGTTCCTCGCGGCGCTCGGACTGTCGCCCGCCGCCCAGGGGGCGGCCATCGGGATCCTGTTCTCGAGCTTCTCGCTGATGCAGTTCCTGTTCAGCCCGCTGTGGGGGCGGCTCTCCGATCGCGTGGGCCGGCGGCCGATGCTGCTGCTGAGCCTCGCGGGCTCGGTCGTGTTCTACGCCCTGTACGCCCTGGCCGTGACCATGCCGACCGACCCTGCGCCTTCCCGCGAACGGGCCGCGTTCGCCCTCGGCCTCATGCTGCTGGCCCGCATCGGGGCGGGGATCGCCGGCGCGAGCGTGGGCACCGCGGCCGCCGTGATCGCCGACTGCACCACGCCGGAGAACCGGGCGCGAGGCATGGCCCTGATCGGCATCGCCTTCGGCGGCGGCTTCACCCTCGGCCCCCTGATCGCGTATTTCGGGCTGGCGCTGTTCCGCCAGCAGCCCTGGGGCGTGGGGGCGATCGCCTCGGCGCTCTCGCTGGTGGCCCTGGTGATCGCGGCCGCCGTGTTTCGCGAGACCCGGCCCGCGGGAGGCGTGGCCGTCCGTGACCGGGTCGGTCGCAGCCGGATGGCCACGGTGCTGGCGACGCCGGTGGTGGGCACGCTCGTGCTGGTGTACTTCCTCGCGATCGTCGCCTTCGCCGGATTCGAGTCGACCCTGGCCCGGATCACGCTCTCCGCCTTCGGGATGAGCGACCGAGACAACTTCCTCGTGTTCGCCTTCATCGGCGCCATGCTGTTGATCGCCGGAGGCGCCTATCGCCCGCTGGCAAAGCGGTATCCGGAAGTTCGCCTCCTGGCCGGCGGTGTGGGGCTCGTCGCCGCGGGCATGGCCCTGATCGGAGGGGTCGCCTGGTGGGTGCACCGCGACCCGGATGCCGGCAGCTCGACCCTGGCCCGATCCCTGTTCTACGCGGCCTCGGCGATCGCCGTCGCCGGCTTTGCGGCGGTGAATCCCTCCGTTTCGGCGCTGATTTCACGGCGTGCCGACCCGAGCCGGCAGGGGGAAGTGCTCGGCGTCAACCAGTCGTTCGCCTCGTTGGGACGGATCGTCGGACCGTTCCTGGGATCGCTGCTGTATGGCCTCCATGACTCCCACGTGCTGCCGTTCGCCGCCGCCCTGGCGATTCTGCTGACGGTGCTGGGTCTGCTGCCGCGGGTGGCGGCGGGGGTCGGGCGGTGAGCGCGGCCTCGGGGGTGCTCGTGATCGGACACGGCACGGCCGATCCGGTCGGCGCCGGCGAATGCCGGCAGATCGCGGCGGCGGTTGCCGGCCTGCTGCCCGATGCCGCGGTGGAACTGGGGTTCCTCGAGGTCATCGCGCCGTCGATCGAGCAGGCCGTCGCGCGGCTCGCAGCCCGCGGCTGCCGGCAGGTGGTGGCGGCGCCGCTGTTGTTGTTCGCGGCGGGACACGCCACGCGGGACGTCCCGGAAGCGGTCGCGGCGGCGGCTGCGGCGCACGGGATCGAGATCCGCCAGGCCGCCGCGTTCGGCACCGTGGCCGAGATCGTCGAGGCGTCGCGGGTGCGACGTCGCCAAGCCCTCGCCGGCCGGGGTGAAATCCCGCCCGGGGAGACGGTGCTCGTGATGGTGGGCCGGGGCTCGAGCGATCCGACCGCCCTCGCGCAGCTTCGCGAATTCGCTGCAGCCACGCTCGACGGCGACGCGGCGTTCGCCCCCGTCCGCGTCGAGTATGGGTTCGTCGCGGCGGCCCGGCCGTCCCTGGACGACGCGCTGGCGGCGGCGGCCGATCTCCGGCGGGGCGCGGTGCGTAGAATCGTCGTGCAGCCGCACCTCCTGTTTCGCGGGCATGTGGAAGATCAGGTCGCCGACGCGGTGGCTGCGGCGCAAGTGCGCCGCCCCGACCTGGACTGGATCCAGGTGGCCAGGCTCGGCGCCGATCCTCTCGTGGCCGGGGGCCTGGTTCGCCGCGTGACCGAGATTGCGGCAGCCGAAAGCCTGTCTCGCCACGGGTGACGCGATCCTGCACAATACGGGTCTGCGGCAGCCGTGGTGACACGCCGCGGAGCCGGCCACGGAGGAGAGTGCGCGTGAACCAGATGACACGGATGACGATGCGGACGGGCGCCGTCCTGGCGGCGGTCGCCGCCGCGGCGATGGTGCAGGCCCAGGCGCCCCAGCAGATCCCGGTCCCGCCGCCCGTGCCGGCGATCGTGGCCCCGGCCGAGCGGCCGGCGGCGCCGCCCCCGGCGCCCGGGATCTCCGCGCCGGCGGTTCCGCAGGCCTCCGTCCCGACGAGTCTCAAGCCGGGGACGAACGACCGGCAGATCGCCGTCGCCGTCCGGAGGCAGCTCGAACGCGAGCACTTCCTCCGCAAGCCGATCGACGACGAGATCGCCCGCCGCTGGCTGCCGACGTTCCTCGAGTCGCTCGATCCCTGGAAGCTCTACTTCCTGCAGAGCGACGTCGACGGGTTCCTGCAGCGCCGCGACTCGCTCGACGACGTCGTCAAGCGGGGCGACGTGAGTTTCGCCTACGAGGTGCTCGACCGGTTCCTGCAGCGGGTCGATCAGCGGCTGCCCCTCGTCGAGCGGCTGATCGCGCAGGCCCATGACTTCGGCGCCGACGAATCGATCGTCATCGACCGCGACGCCACCACCTGGGCCCGCTCGGAGTCGGAGGCGGAGGATCTCTGGCGGCGGCGGATCAAGTACGACCTGCTCGTGCAGAAGATGGAGAAGACGCCCCCCGCGGAGGTGCAGGACAAGCTCCTCCGTCGCTACCGCAGCCTCGCCAAGCGCTGGCATCAGATGACGGCCGACGAGCTGCTCGAAACCTATCTGTCGTCACTCACCGCCAGCTTCGACCCCCACACCAGCTACATGTCGCCGGGCACGCTGGAAGACTTCGAGATCGGCATGCGGCTCCAGCTCGACGGCATCGGCGCCCAGCTCAAGGGAGAAGACGGCTACACGACGATCGTCGAGCTGACGCCCGGCGGTGCCGCCGACCGCGACGGCCGCCTCAAGGCCAAGGACCGGGTCGTCGGCGTGGGACAGGGCAAGGATGGCGAGATGGTCGACGTCGTCGACATGGGCCTCAAGGAGGTCGTCAAGCTGATCCGCGGCAAGCGGGGCACGGTGGTGCGGCTGAAGGTGATTCCGGTCGGCGAGACGGTTCCCAAGGTGTATGACATCACCCGCGCCAAGATCGAGCTCAAGGATGCCGAGGCCCGCGGCGAGATCATCGAGCACGGCACCAAGGCGGACGGCACGCCGTACCGGATCGGGGTGATCAACCTGCCGAGCTTCTACCTCGACATGGCCGGAGCCCAGCAGGGCCAGGCCGAGTTCAAGAGCAGCACCCGCGACTGCAAGCGGCTGCTCGACGACTTCCGCCAGAAGGGCGTCGACTGCGTGGTGCTCGACCTGCGGAGCAACGGCGGCGGCTCGCTGCCCGAGGCGATCAAGCTCACCGGGCTGTTCATCGACAAGGGGCCCGTCGTGCAGATCAAGGATGCCGACGACCAGGTGCGGCCCTACGACGACGTGGATGCCGGGACGTCGTGGGACGGGCCGCTGGTGGTGCTGACGAGCAAGTTCAGCGCCAGCGCCAGCGAGATCCTCGCCGGCGCGATCCAGGACTACCACCGTGGGCTCATCGTGGGGGACAAGTCGACCCACGGAAAGGGAACGGTCCAGACCCTGCTGGACCTCGGGCGGCAGCTGTTCCCCCGATTCGATAGCGCGCCCTCCCTGGGGGCGATCAAGGTCACGATCCAGCAGTTCTACCGGCCGCTCGGGGCGAGCACGCAGCTGGAGGGTGTGAAGAGCGACGTCGAGCTTCCGAGCATCCGCAGCCACCTGCCGATCGGCGAGGGCGACCTCGACAATGCCCTGACCTTCGACAAGGTGCCTGCGGCCGACATTCAGGACTCGGGCCTCGTGAACGACGCCCTGGTGAAGCGGCTCCAGGAGGAGTCGCGCCGCCGGGTGGCCGAGCAGAAGGACTTCACGAAGATCACCGCCGACATCGAGCGGTACGAGAAGCGGAAGGACGACAAGACGATTTCGCTCGTCGAGAGCGAGTTCGAGAGGCAGTGGAACGAGGGCCGGGCCGCGGAGGACGAGGAGGAGAAGAAACTCGAGGAGATGGAGTCGCAGAAGCGGCCCATCGTCCGACGTGACTTCTACTTCGACGAGGCGATGAACGTCGTCGTCGACTACCTCCAGTCCCTGACCGGTTCCACCGGCCTGGCCGACACCGCGAAGGTCGCGGAGCCGACGCCGGCGCCGTGAACGGCTCACACCGGTCGGTCGAGCAGGACGGCGACCGCCGCCAGCGCGTCGGGATGAACCGGTCGGAATCCGAGGTCCGCGACCAGCCGCGCGGGATCGACCCGCTTGTCCGCACCGCGCTCCCGGGCCGCGGTCGGATCCCACCGGGGCTCGGGACTGCCGGTGAGGGCCGCGATCCGGCCGTACCACTCGCGCCGGCGGATCGGTCGGCCGTCGGAGACCACGTACAGTCCGCCGACCGACGGGGCGTCGGCGACCGCCGACACGACGGCCGCGGCGTCGTCGACATGGATCAGGTTGAGCCACGAGTCGGGATCGGCGGCGATCGGCCGGCCGGCCTCGAGGTCGGCGATCCGCGGCAGCCGCCCGGGTCCATACAGCCCGGCGAACCGCAGGGCCGTGCCCGGGCCTGCCGGGTGCGTCGCCAGCACCGACTCTGCCTCGAGGAGCACGCGGCCCGCCTCGCGAGCCGGGCAGGGGGGCGTGGCTTCCGTGACGATGTCGCCGCCGGCATCCCCCCACACGCCGGTCGAACTCGAGAGGATCACCCGTGGCGGCGGCGCGGATCCGCGGGCCGCCGCGAGCGCGTCGAGGAGTCTGCGGAGCCCGTGGACGTGCACGTCATGATGCGTGGTCCCCGCCGTGCGGTCGAAACCCACCCCCCAGAACACGGCCGCGGGCACGCCGCCGCGGTCCAGCAGCCGCTCCCAACCCGGGTCGGAGGCCGTCACGTCGACCACCGCGGGTTCGAGTCCCAGCATCTTCAGGGCGTCGGCCCGCGCATCCCGGCGGGTCGTGGCGACGACCTGCGATCCTGCGGCAGCCCACCGGCGGGCGACCCGCTCACCGAGGTATCCGCAGCCCACGACCAGGCGGCGATCGGGGCCAGCCAGAGGCTGCTTCGCCGTGCTAGCCATCGAGTGCCTGCGGCCCCTCCCCGCGCGACCGGCACTCGAGCCACGACTGCAGGATCACCTGTGCCGCCACCGCGTCCGCCAGGCTCTTCTTGCGGTCGCGGGTGAGCCCCACGCCGGCGAGCATGCCCGCGGCCTCGCGCGACGTGTACCGCTCGTCGTGGAACGTGACGGGCAGGTCGGTCACCCTCCCCAGCCACGCGCCGAACCGTTCCACCTCCGCCGACATCGCACTGTCGGTGCCGTCCGCGTGGACGGGCAGGCCGACGACGAAGCCGGCGATCGATTCGTCCCCGGCGAGCCTGCGGAAGAAGGCGGCGTCGCCCTCGCGGTCGCCGCTCGTGAGGTGCACGCACAGGGGGCTGCAGATGATCCGCGCCGCGTCGCAGATCGCCACGCCGATGCGCCGCCGACCATAGTCGACGCCCGCCAGCCGGCCCGCGGGCAGGGAGCCGTTCATCGCGCCGCCTCGCTTTCGGCGGGGGCGAAGCATCCGCAGCGGAGGAACGACTCCGTCGCCCGCTTGACGCGGCGATCGTCGAGCATCGCGGCGTGGTTCACCGGCACGAGCAGAAAGTCTTCGGCGCCGGCGAGCCGAGTCTCCTCGACGCGGACGATCGCGTCGTCATCGCCGGCGAGCATCGGGCTGAAGCCCAGGCCGTCGCCGCGTCCGCCGGCCACGATGCCAAACTCGCAGGGCGGCACGGCGAGTTGCGGCTCGACCTGCGGCCACTTCACCACCAGGTCGCGAGCGGCTCCCTCGGAGAGGGCTGCAAGCAGGACGACGGTTCCGATGCGGCGGGCGAGCGCGGAGCCCTGGTTCGGCGGGCCGAGCATCACCATCCGCGTGACCCGGGCCAGGTCGTCCCGGCCGGCGAGCGCCATCCAGCGGCGGACGACGAGATTGCCGAGGCTGTGGCCCACGAAACTGACCGGTGCCTCGGGGGGCAGGCTCGTGACCACCTCCCCGAGTGCCCGCCCGTGGGCCTCGAGATCCGCCGCCGTGCTCGCGTAGCCGAAGAGCAGGACCGTGGCGTCGAGCGTCTTCCGCAGGTGCTCGGCGATCGGCCGCATCGACGCGCGGCCCTCACCGAGGCCATGCAGGAGAATCACGACCGGTCCCTGCACCGCCGGCACGGTGCCCGACGCCTCCAGGGCCGCGAATGCCGAGCGGCACTCGGCGGCGACTCCCTCGCGGACGACCGCGTCGCCGGGGTCGAGAATCCGGCAGCGGCCGTCCCGCGGCCGTTCCTGCAGTCGCCAGTCGTGCCGGACCGCGGTGTCGCTCCACTCGAGCGCCTCCCGAGACTTGCGGAACGAGGCGAGCCACTCGGCACCGCTCGGCGGGTCGTCCGCCCCGTTGCCGGCGCTGGCGATCAGCACCGCCAGCGTGACGGCGATCAGAGATGCTCGTGCCATCCGCGCTTCTCGAGTTCGGCCACGACCTTGCGGATACCCTCCTCGTGGGCCCGATCGGCCACGAGCGTCGCATCGGCCGTATGCACCACCAGGATATCCTTCAGACCGAGGGTGACCACGAGATGCCGGTTGTCCGTCTGCACGATGGTACGACTCGAATCGATGTCGAGGTGGCGGCCCACGAAGGTGTTGCCGGCCGCATCGGCCGGGCGATGCCGGGCCACCGCCGACCAGCCGCCGAGATCGTCCCACGAGAAGGGGGCCTCGATCACCGCGACGTCGCTGGCCTGCTCGAGCACGGCGTAGTCGATGGAGATTCCCTGGATCGCCGCAAACTCCGCGGCGAACACGCGGTCGCGGTCCGGGCCGCTCCAGGCGGCGGCGATGCGCCGCAGGTGGGCCATGGTTTCAGGCTGCCGGGCATCGAGGGCGGCGACGATCGTGGCCGCCTTCCAGACGAAGATGCCGGCGTTCCAGAGGTAGGTGCCCGCGGCGAGGTATTCGGCGGCGACGCTCGCCGGAGGCTTCTCCTTGAACCGGGCGACGGCGAAGGTGGCGGCCGCGCCGGGTCCGGTCGGCAGCCGGTTCCCCTGCTGGATGTAGCCGAAGCTCTCGGCCGGATACGTCGGCCGGACACCGAAGGTGACCAGCCGGCCGGGATGCTCCTCCACCATCGCGGCGGCCTGCCGGATCGCACCCTGGAAATCCTCCGCCGGCCGGATCACGTGGTCCGATGGCATGACCACCATGACGGCCTCGGGATCGGCCCGCATGACGAGCAGGGCCGCCAGGCCGATGCACGGGGCCGTGTCCCGCTTGCACGGTTCGCCCACGAGGGCCGACGCCGGCAAGTCGGGCACCTGGCGACGCACCGCGTCGAGCAGCCGGGCCGACGTGACGATCATCGTCCGCTCCGGGGGCGCGAGGCCCGCGCAGCGATCGACCGTGTCCTGCAGGAGCGTGCGGGCACCCGCCAGCGGCAGGAGTTGCTTGGGCAGGCCCGCCCGGCTCGCCGGCCAGAACCGCGTGCCCGCGCCGCCGGCCATCACGATCGCGTGAAGCATGGTTCGTCATCCTCCGAGAAGGGTGCGTGACGCCGCTCTACCGCCCCCTGACCCAGCACCAGAACAGGTAGCAGAGCAGGGGAAATCCCGCGAAGATCACGCCATAGGTGAAGAGGGTCGTCCACAGGTTGCTCGGCCAGCGTGCCATTCCCGACTCACTGCGCGGCATGCACGGAGACGTCGACCGGAATCTCGAGCGGCTCGTCGGCGGGTTCCGAGAGCCGGCATTCCACCCGCACTCCCCAGGGCAGCACCTCCGCGGCGGTCACCACCGCCTCGACGCCATCGTAGTCGGTGCTGAGTTCCACCGTCGGCGTCGCCGCGAACGCCGGACAGAATCCCACGTGCGCGGAAGAGCCGCGACTGCCCGCCGCGACCGTGAGGCAGACGCGGCCCCGGAGGCAGTCGAGCCCCGCGGGCGTCTCGTACCGTTCGAGCCGCTGCACGAGCCTGCCGGGAACGTCCGCCCGGGCGATCGATGCCGGGGTGCGCACGGCCTCGTCGGCCTGCCGCCGCCGTCGCCCCGGCCGGCCTGGCCGGTCTGGCCGCGTGCCCCGTGGGGCCGGCGGGCGGAGCACGACGACTCCGACGGCGACCACCAGCGCGGTGATGGTTCCCCAGTCGTCGAGCCGCGGGGGCACCGCCACGGCGGCCACGGCCGCCGCCAGGCCGAACCGCGCCGCCCACGATCCCAGCGAGCCGCCGCACCGCCTCGATGCCGCATCCGCGGCGGCGACGACGGCGATGCCGAAGGCCGCCACCATCCAGGCCAGACCGCCGTCGGCGGAGCTGAACCCGCCGGCGACCCGACGCAGCAGCAGCACGACTCCGGCCGTGGCCCCGGCAGATCCCGCCCCGGCCGCCACTGCGGACAGGATCGCCTCCAGCGTCGGTCCGGCGTCCAGGGACGTCGCGGCCCGCAGCCTCCCGGCTACGGACGCGGCGTGCATCCCCGACGACTCGGGCCTCGCCATCGAGGCGTCAGCCGACCGCGGCCGCGGTTCGCGCGGCCTCAGCCAGCTTCTTGGCCGATTCGGTGCTCTCCCAGGAGAAGCCCTCCCGGCCGAAGTGGCCGCCGGCGGCGGTCTTGCGGAAGATCGGCTTCCGGAGGTCGAGATACTCGATGATGCCCCGCGGCGTGAGCGGGAAGAACTCCCGGACCACGTCGCAGAGCCGCTCGTCCTCGACCTTTCCGGTCCCCTCGGTGTCGACGTTCACGCTCACCGGGTCGCTGACGCCGATCGCGTAGGCGAGTTGCACCTCGCAGCGGTCCGCCAGACCGGCAGCCACGATGTTCTTGGCCACGTGCCGAGCCATGTAGGCGGCGCTGCGGTCGACCTTGGTCGGGTCCTTGCCGGAGAAGGCGCCGCCGCCGTGGCGGCCCCAGCCGCCGTAGGTGTCGACGATGATCTTGCGGCCCGTGAGGCCGCAATCGCCATGTGGGCCGCCGACGACGAACCGCCCCGTGGGGTTGATGTGGTAGGTGATGTCCGCCGTGTCGAGCCCCTCGGGCAGCAGCGGCTTGACGATCTTGTCGACGATGAACTTCCGGATCTCCTCGTTGGACACGTGCGGGCCGTGCTGCGTGGAGACCACGATCGTGTCGATCCGCACGGGCTTGTCGTCCTCGTACTCGACCGTCACCTGGCTCTTGGAATCGGGGCGCAGCCAGTCGACCTCGCCCTTCTGGCGGGCCTCGGTGAGGCGATTGAGGATCCGGTGCGACAGGGCGATTGGCAGCGGCATGAGTTCGGGCGTCTCGTTGCAGGCGTAGCCGAACATCAGCCCCTGGTCACCGGCGCCGATGTCCTTGCCCTTCGCCTCGTCCTCGTTGACACCCATGGCGATGTCTCCCGACTGCTTGCCCACCGCCACCAGCACGGAGCAGGTGTCGGCCGCGATCCCCATCTCGTCGTCGGTGTAGCCGACGTCGCGGATCACCTCGCGGACCACCTTCTGGTAGTCGATCGTGCCCTTGGAGGTGATCTCGCCGGCGATCACGGCCAGGCCGGTGGTGACCATGGTCTCGCACGCCACGCGGCTCTTCGGGTCGAGGGCCAGGTAGGCGTCGAGGACGCCGTCGGAAATCTGGTCGGCCAACTTGTCGGGATGGCCCATGCTGACCGATTCGCTGGTGAACAGGTACTTGCCTCGTGCCACGGCTGGAGCCTCGTGCTGCGGGGAAGGGGATGGGATCGCCGGAACCCTGTCGGGCCCGACGAGCGTGAAACCGCATTATGGGAAACGTGTCGGGCTCGGCAACCCGCGAGCCGTGTCATCCGCTCGCGGGCGGGGTTTCGCGGTGGTTCCTGCGGGAACCTGCTCGAGAATCATCCGGGCGGTGGCCGCCACGGCGCCCCGCTGCGTGGCCACGAACCGGGCCGCCGTGTCCCCGAGCGTCGCCGCCCAGCCGGGATCGTCGAGGCACCGCGCGACGAAGGCCGTGAGCGCGTCGCCGTCGCCGACCACCTCGGCGGCGGAGGCGGCGAGCAGCCGAGCGACCTCGTCGCGAAAGTTCCGCGTGTGCGGCCCGAAGCACACGGCCGCCCCGTAGGCGGCAGGCTCGAGCATGTTCTGGCCGCCGCGCTTGCCGTCGAGGCTGCCGCCGACGAACGCGATCGCCGCCGTTCCCCACCAGCGGCCGAGTTCACCCGTGGTGTCCACGAGCAGGACTTGCCCGCGACCCAAGGGCGTCGCGTCGGTCAGCCGGCTCCGGGGCGTCCAGCCGATGCCGAGTTCGTCGAGGATCCTGCCCACGTCGGCCGTGCGCTCCACGTGCCGGGGCACGATCACGAGCCGCAGCCGCGGGTGGCTGTCGCGCAGGGCCAGGAAGGTCTCGGCGGCGAGCCGTTCCTCCGGCGCCTGGGTGCTGCCGGCCAGAAACACGAGGTCGTCCGCGGTGAATCCGGCGAGCCGTCGGAGCCGCTCGACGCCGGCGTCGTGGCGATCCCCCAGCACGCCGTCGAACTTCATGGAGCCGGTCACCGCGACCTCACGGGCCCCCAGGGCGGCGAACCGGTCGGCATCGGCCGGCGAGCGGGCCACCACGAGCGACACCGCTCCGAGCATCCGCCGCACCACCGGCCGGATCCGGGAATAGCCGGCGGCGCTCTTCTCGCTCATCCGTCCGTTGGCGACCACGATCGGGATGCCTCGGCGGCGGACGCGGGCCACGAGGTTCGGCCAGAGCTCGAGCTCCCCGAGCACGAGCCCATCGGGCTGCACGCGGTCCAGCACGCGGTCGACGGCCCACGTGAAGTCGAGCGGGCAGGGGAACGACCGGTCGGCTCCGAATCGGGCCGCGGCCACCTCGAGTCCGGTCGTCGTGGAGCTCGAGATCACGCAGTCGAGGGGGCGGCGCATGGCCTCGGCCTGCCGCCGCAGGTCCGCCGCGAGCACGGCCAGGAGCTGCACCTCGCCCACGCTCACGCCGTGCAGCCAGATCCGGTGGGCCCCCGCCGGCTTCGGCGCGACGGAGACGTCGCCGGTGAACCGCGTCGCAGGTGCCGCCACGGGCCTGCCGCCGGAGACCCGACGCCACAGGACCCAGGGGAGGGCGAGCACCGCGGCCAGCAGGTAGACGACGTCCAGCAGCACGTCGCGAAGATACGGGATCGCCGCCGAAGGCGCCTTCACGGCCCGCATCCGAGCGAGCGACGGGGTTGGCGAACGCTCGAGGAACCTTGGGCGTATCTTCCCCCGGCGACGAGACGTTTGCCGCACCCGCAGCCGGCCGAGCAGAGTTTTCAGACAGCGCCTAGGCCGTCGCCACGCCACTCGACTTGCCGCAGCAGTTCTTGAACTTCCTGCCGCTGCCGCAGGGGCAGGGATCGTTGCGGCCCACCCGCTGACCGAGATTGCGGATCGGCTCGACCGGGCCGGCCTCGCCCCGCTGATCCGGCGGACCGCCGGCGAGCTCCGGTGACGTGGCCGCCGCAGCCAGGGTCGCGGGGGCTGCCTCCGCGTGGATCGCGGCGGTCTCCCGCCAGGTGCTCCGCAGGGCGTCCTCCTCCACCTGCTCGATGCGGTAGACGATGTCCACCACGCGTTCGTCGATGCCCTTCCACATCAGGTCGAACGTCCGCATGCCCTCGCGCTTGTACTCCACCTTCGGATCGACCTGCGCGTAGCCGCGGAGTCCGACGCTGCTGCGGAGGTGATCCATCGCGAGGAGGTGGTCCTTCCACGCGTTGTCGAGGATCTGGAGGAGCACGGCCCGCTCCATGCGCCCCATTTCGTCCCGCGGCGCGTCGCCCCGGGCGTGCCGCCGCCGGCTCGCCTCGACGAGGTTCGCCCGCAGCTGCTCGAGATCGCCCCTCGCCACGACCGACTCCGGGAGGGCCGGGTCGAACCGCTCGCGGGCCCACGCCAGGAGCCCGTCGCGGTCGAGCTGCCGCGAGCCGTCGGCCTGGCGTCCCGAAAAGTGGGCCAGGCCCACCAGCACCGGATATTCCACCTCGCGGCGGTCGTAGACGGCCCGGGCGAGCTCGGAGACCCGCCTGGTGAACGAGGCCGCGTCGAGCCCGGACTGCTCCAGCGCGGCCACGTCGGCCTCGGGGATCGCCGCGCCGAACCGCCACTCCGTCCAGCCCATGGCACTGCGCGGGCCGAAGTCGGGCGCCAGGAACCGGGCACCGTCGGAGAGGTCGATCCGCTGGATCGCGTCGCGGGCCTTCTCCTGCAGCCACTCGCAGACCCCGTCGCGGCCGACGCGCTTCAGGTCGCGGTCGTTCACGGAGAGCTTCCAGCGGGCGTTGGCGAACGAGGCCAGGGCACCCCAGTTCCACTCCCCCTCGTCCTCGCCGGCCGGCAGGTTCTCCTCCACGGCGTCGAAGATCAGCGCCTCGGCGTTGCGCACCGCGAGATCGACGGCCAGCCGCTCGGCCTCCTCGGGCGTCATGCCCCGAAAATCCTTGGCGTCGAGCTCGCAGGCGAGCTGGCCGCCCGCCCAGGTGGCGTAGGTCTGGCAGCCGTAGTCCTTGTCGAGGAAGCTGCCGATGTTCTGTTCGATCTGCCGATCGACCATGTCGAGGATCATGTCGCGGCAGTCGGCGTCGGCGTCGGTCTGGTCGAGGATCTTCTGGCGGAAGCCGTAGACCCGCTTCCGCTGCTCGTCCATCACCTCGTCGTACTCGAGCAGGTTCTTGCGAACCTCGAAGTTCCGTTCCTCCACCTTCTTCTGGGCCGCCTCGACCCGGCGGGTGACCATCCGGCTCTCGATGGCCTCGCCGTCCTGCATTCCCAGCCGCGTGAGCACGTTCTTCACCCACTCGCCGGCGAAGATCCGCATCAGGTCGTCTTCGAGCGACAGGAAGAAGCGGCTGGAGCCCGGGTCTCCCTGGCGGCCGCAGCGGCCGCGGAGCTGGAGGTCGATGCGGCGGGCCTCGTGCCGCTCCGTGCCGATGATCTGCAGGCCCCCCACCGAGCGGACGAGTTCTCCTTCCGACCGCATGTTCTCGCGGTCGGCGATCTCGGCGACCAGCGCGTCCCACTCCGCCTTGGGAACGTCGAGCCTGGTCGGGTACGTGTCCTGGAGCCGCGACCAGGCGAGGGTGTCGGGATTGCCGCCGAGGATGATGTCGGTGCCGCGGCCGGCCATGTTGGTGGCGATGGTCACGGCGGCCAGTCGGCCGGCCTGGGACACGATCTCCGCCTCCCGCTTGTGGTGCTTCGCGTTGAGCACCTGATGGTCGACGCCCCGCTTCTCCAGCAGGGCCGAGAGCCGCTCGCTCTTCTCGATCGACACGGTGCCCACGAGCACCGGCAGCCCCTTCCGCTGGATCTCCTTGATCTTCGCATTCGGGATCCGCTCGCTCGTCCGCTCCCCCTTGGGCTCGAACTCGATCTCGCCGTCGAGATCGGCCGTGATCCTGCCGACCTTCCACGTGCCGTCGGTGAGGGCGACCGTGTCCCAGCGGTGGATCCGCTCGACCTCGTCGGCGACCGCGATCCACTTCTCCCGCTCCGTCCGGTAGATGACGTCGGGGTGGTTGATCCGTTTGAGGCCGCGATTGGGAGGGATGGCGATCACGTCGAGCTTGTAGATCTTCCAGAACTCGGTCGCCTCGGTCATGGCGGTGCCCGTCATGCCGCCGACCTTCTTGTAGAGCTTGAAGAAGTTCTGCAGCGTGACGGTGGCGAGGGTCTGCGACTCCTCCTTGATCCGCACCCCCTCCTTCGCCTCCACCGCCTGGTGGAGGCCGTCCGACCACTGGCGGCCGGGCATCAGGCGGCCGGTGAACTCGTCGACGATCACCACCTCGCCCTGCTGGACGACGTAGTTGACGTCGCGCTTGTAGAGGTGGTGGGCCTTGAGCGAGTTGTCGATGAGATGCGGCCACTCCATGTTGCCGGCGGTGTAGAAGCTCTCCACCCCGGCGAGCTTCTCCGCGAGCCGCACCCCCTCCTCGGTCAGGGCCACCGAGTGCTCCTTCTCCTTGACCTCGAAGTGCTCGTCGGCCCGGAGCTGCCGGGCGATCTGGTCGGCCTTGGCGTACTTCGCGACGTCGTCGTGCGCGGGGCCCGAGATGATCAGCGGCGTGCGGGCCTCGTCGACGAGGATGTTGTCGACCTCGTCGACGATCGCGAAACAGAGCGGACCCTGGGCCTGCTGCATGTGCTTCGGAAATCGGTCGTCCCCGCGGGCGGCCATCCGCATGTTGTCGCGGAGGTAGTCGAAGCCGAACTCGTTGTTCGTGCCGTAGGTGATGTCGCAGGCGTAGGCCTTCTGGCGATCGCCCGACTCCATGCCCGATTGGATCGCGCCCACGGTGAGGCCCAGCCCGATGTACAGCGGCCCCATCCACTCCATGTCGCGGCGGGCCAGATAGTCGTTCACCGTGACCACGTGCACGCCCTTTCCCTCGAGGGCGTTGAGGTAGGCGGGGAGCGTGGCGACGAGCGTCTTGCCCTCGCCCGTGATCATCTCCGCGATCGCCCCCGAATGGAGCACCATGCCGCCGATCAGCTGCACGTCGTAGTGCCGCATGCCCAGGAACCGCTTGCCCCCTTCGCGGCACACGGCGAAGGCTTCGACGAGGATGTCGTCGAGCGTCTCGCCGGCCGCGAGCCGCCGCCGGAACTCGGCGGTCTGCCCGCGGAGTTCCGCGTCGCTCATCGCCTCGTACTTCGACTCCAGCGAGTTGATCGCCTCGATCTTCGGCTCAAGCCGCCGCAGGTAGCGGGCGTTCGACGAGCCGAACAGGCCCGTCAGAAAACGCTCCAGCCGACCCCCAGCCGCAGCGGCGCCGTTGGAGAGCGAGTCCCAGATGCGTTCGAGGGTTTCCATGAGTGCAGCGCGAATGTTCGGCCGGCCGGACGTGTCGTCCGGTGTGGCGGCGGGGCGGGAGCCGGCGGGATCGGGGCCGCGGAGACCTCGGAAAACGCGGGCCAACCTGCGATTGTCGCGGTCAGGCCGCCCGGGGGTCAAGGCGGGCGCCCCCCCGTCGAAGCCGCGAGCACCCTTCGGGCGCGGACGGCCTAGTGTAGCGTCTCACGCAGATGGGACTTTATCGAGAGCCTTCCTCGCCCGGGCGATTTTTTGAAGGATGTCTTCGGCCTTCTTCGTCCAGACGAAGGACGTTGGGTTCGTATTGTGGTGGTCGACGTAGCGACGAATTGCGTCGACCAACTGAGCGACGCTCCTGAACACGCCGTTCCGAAT
>VGYR01000023.1 GCA_016872925.1 Planctomycetota bacterium | reverse complement strand
CTCCGAGGCCCAACACCTTTTCATCTGCTGTCACTGCATGCTGGCAGTGGCTTCCGCACCAGAAAATACGGCCGAAACGATCGTTCCGTCGCCCGAGACAGGCGAGATTTGCGAGTTACGCCCGATTCTAAACCGCATCGGGCGCCGGTGCTGCGACGCGGTCCTCGAGCCGTCTGCGGTCGGTCACCGCTGACCGGCGTCCGCTGAGTCCAGGAGGCGATCGAGGTTGCCGCGGCCGGAGTCGCCGCGGGCGGGCCAGGCTGCCAGCAGCATGTCCTGCACCGCCGGCCCCCCTGGGGCCTCGCGACGCATGGCGAACCGGAGTTCGAGCGACACGACCCGCTCGGAGCCGTCGTGGCTCGCGTTCCAGGACCGCGCCAGGGCGGCGGCCGTCGGACTTGCGAACCTGCGGCACTCCTCGCCGGCAAGATTCCAGAACAGCTTGTGCCAGCGGTGGGTGCCGAGCGACGAAAACCCGCCGGCTGGACGGTCGCGTTCGATCGGCCTTCCGTGCCGCAAGAGGTCGACGACCCGCCCATCGGCCAGCGTGGCCTCGCCATACACCCACTGCTCCTGAAGCGGGATCGTGCCGAACATGTCCCAGCGCTGATCCAGCGCCAGCATCACGGAGCGCACCGGGGGGGGGGAGGGATCGATCGCCCAGCAAGCCGCCCCGCTGAAGGAAAGCGGCCGCGGCGACCGCGGCGGCCACGCCGCTGACCAGTGAGCCCGTCCATCCGAGGCGCACGAGGCCGTCTTCCCGCCGGCGGCCCGGCACCGCGTCCCACGCCGCAGCGGGGACCAGCGGCAGCCACGCGGCGATGCCCACCGGTGCGAAGATCCCCACCCACATCGTCGTCCAGACCGCGACGTGAAAGAGCATGAACAAGGCGACCACCACGCCGCGGATGGTGCGCTGCGGCACGAGAACGGCGATGATCGGCCCGCCGAGTTCGAGCGCCAGGATCAGCCAGGTAGCCGGCCGCGTGAGCCAGTCGTGCTCGGCCAGGGCCATGCCCCAGGAGTTGCCATGGTCGTGGACGGAAAGCGCATACGACAGCGTTGCGCCCGAGAGCCATGCGTCGTTGAGCTTGGCGAGGCCGGCTCCCAGGTAGACGGCCGCGACTTGGAGCACGAGCGCCGCTGAGGCGACCGACAGCACGGCCCCGGGTGTCGGCCCCCGGCGGGAGCCGACAGCCCAGGCGGCCCCCAGCGGGAGGAACATCGACCAGAAGAGCAGGCAGACCAGCAGGAAGTCTCCCGCATTGGCGGCCGGCGCCGTCCGCTGCACGACACTGACCGTGGCCATCCAGGCCGCGACGGTGGCGGCCCTGCTGCCCACGCCGGTCGCCAGCCACGCGCCCGCGAGGCCCTCGACCGCGAGCACGGTCGTTCCCCACCAGGCCGCGTCCCAGAGGAGGGCGAGCGACCACGTGGCTGACGTTCCCTGGTACTCGCGGAGCAGGTCCGGCGGAAACACGCCGTCGGCCGCGAACATGAGCGAGTGGGTTCGAAACCGCAGCCAACAGTCGCAGACGAGGATCAGCCCCAGCGCGATGCGAAATGCCGCAAGGCTCCGCGCGTCGAGCGTGAAGCAGTCTCGCCACCAGGCGGCGAACTTCCATGGCCGAGAGTCGGGCCGACGTCCGTTCCACATGAGCCGGCGACCTGCCGCCTCCGCACGCGTTCCTTGAACGAACTCCGGCTCGAAACTACAACAACGCGGAGTCATCGGGCGAGCCCAGTCCGACCACCAGCCGCAACCGTCGCAGGAGTTTCGAGATGCACGTTCCCGTGGTGGTGCTCGGCGGCGGCCCCGGCGGCTATGCGGCGGCATTCCTGGCGGCGGATCTGGGCATGCAGGTGGCGCTCGTCGAGCGCGACGAACGGCTGGGGGGCACGTGCCTGCTTCGCGGCTGCATTCCCTCCAAGGCCCTGCTGCACGTCGGGCGGGTGCTGTCCGAGGCCCGCGAGATGCAGGACTGGGGCATCGCGTTCACGAAGCCCACGATCGACGTCGCGGCGCTCCGCAGCCGCAAGGACAAGGTGATCGCGGCCCTCACGGGGGGGTTGGCCCAACTGGCCAAGCGGCGGAACGTCACGGTCGTGCACGGCAACGCCCGATTCGTGAACTCGACCACGCTCGAGGTTTCCCCGACGGCGGCGGGAGGGGCGAGCCAGCGGATCACCTTCGACCACTGCATCCTGGCCAGCGGCTCCAGGCCGGCGAGGATTCCCGCGTTCGACATCGGCAGCCCGCGGGTGATGGATTCGACGGGGGCCCTCGAACTCGCCGACGTGCCTGAGTCGTTGTTGGTCGTGGGTGGAGGCTACATCGGCTTGGAGATGGGCACGGTGTATGCCGAACTCGGCGCGCACGTCTCGGTCGTGGAACTCACCGACACCCTCTTGCCGGGGGCCGATCGCGACCTGGTGAAGCCGCTGCAGAAGCGGCTTGAAGGCCTGTTCGATGCGATCATGCTGCGGACGAAGGTGGTCAAGCTCGAGGACACCGGCACGGCGGTTCGCGTCACGTTCGAGGGGCCCGACGGACCGGCGACGAAGCACTATTCGCGGGTGCTCGTCGCGGTGGGGCGGCGGCCCAACTCCGATGGAATCGGCCTGGAGAACACGCAGGTGGTGGTGAATCCCAAGGGATTCGTGGAGGTGGACGGGCAGCAGCGAACGGCCGATCCGCACATCCTCGCGATCGGTGACGTCTGCGGGGAGCCGATGCTCGCGCATCGCGCGAGCCATCAGGGGAAGGTGGCGGTGGAGGCCCTGCACGGTGAGGCGGCCCTGTTCGCTCCCAGGGCGATTCCGGCGGTGGTGTTCACCGATCCCGAGATCGCCTGGGCGGGCCTCACCGAGCAGGAGGCGGTCGCGACGGGGCGGAACGTGGAGATCAGCAAGTATCCCTGGGCCGCCAGCGGCCGGGCCCACGCCCTCGGGAGGACCGACGGGCTCACGAAGCTCCTCGTCGACCAGGAAACCGACACCGTCCTGGGTGTGGGCCTCGTGGGACCCGGGGCGGGTGAACTGGTGGCCGAGGGCGTGCTGGCCATCGAGATGGGCTGCTCGGCCCGGGATCTGATGGAAGCCATCCACCCGCACCCCACGCTGGGCGAGACCGTGGCCTTCAGCGCCGAGAACTATTTCGGCGTGGCCACCGAGATCTACCGCCCGCGTTCCGAGGCGGCCGGACGCTGACCGGGTGGGTTCGAGCGGGATCGGCATGGTTCCGGGGCGTGGGCAATCGGCCTAGACGCCCCCGCTACGACCGGAATAATCTGAAAAGTCCCCGGTTTTTCGGAGCCACGCATGCCCAACCCCGTCGACCAGTCCGCCTCCGAGGCCGCCGCCGACGTGCTCGGCGGGGGGGCATCGCAGCTGCCCCGCGGCGCCCATGCCCCGATGTCGATCGGGCAGGTGGGGGATTCCAGTTCCGGGCAGCCGGAGATCGTGGATGGCGTTTCGGCGGTCGATTCCGACCCGACGGAGACGAGGGAGTGGCTCGATTCGCTCCGCTACGTGATCAACAGCCGCGGCGGTGACCGGGCCGCCTACCTCCTGCAGGCGATCGAGCAGGAGGCCTATCGGCTCGGGGTCCCGATCCCGTTCTCGGCCACCACCCCCTACATCAACACCATCCCGGTCGACCGGCAGCCGCCGTTCCCCGGCAACCGCGAGATCGAGCGGCGGATCAAGAGCATCATCCGCTGGAACGCGATGGCGATGGTGGTGCGGGCGAATCGCGAGGACAAGAGCATCGGCGGCCACATCTCGACGTTCGCCTCCTCCGCCACGCTCGTGGAGGTCGCGCTCAACCACTTCATCCGCGGCCGGGGCGACGACTTTTCGGGTGACCAGGTCTACTTCCAGGGGCATGCCTCGCCCGGCATCTACGCGCGGGCCTTCCTCGAAGGGCGGATCACCGAGAAGCAGCTCGAGAACTTCCGTCGCGAGCTGGCCGAAGGGGGCGGGCTGTCGAGTTACCCGCATCCCTGGCTGATGCCGGGTTTCTGGGAGTTCCCCACCGTCTCGATGGGACTCGGCCCGCTGATGTCGATCTATCAGGCGCGATTCAACAAGTACCTGCAGGATCGCGGCATCAAGGACACCAGCCGGCAGCACGTCTGGTGCTTCATCGGCGACGGCGAAACCGACGAGCCCGAGACGCTCGGCGCCATCTCCCTGGCCGCCCGGGAGAAGCTCGACAACCTGGTGTTCGTGATCAACTGCAACCTGCAGCGGCTCGACGGGCCGGTGCGCGGCAACGGCAAGATCATCCAGGAACTCGAGGGCATTTTCCGCGGCGCCGGCTGGAACGTGATCAAGGTCATCTGGGGCGACGAGTGGGATCCCCTGCTGGCCAAGGACGACAAGGGGCTGCTCGTCAAGCGGATGAACGAGGTGGTGGACGGGCAGTACCAGAAGTACATCGTCATGCCCGGCGGCTACATCCGCGAGCACTTCTTCGGCGCGGATCCGCAACTGGTGGAGATGGTCGCCAACCTCTCCGACGAGAAGCTCAAGAAGCTCCGTCGCGGCGGGCACGATCCGGAGAAGGTGTATGCGGCCTACGCCGCGGCCATGAGCTGCCACGGCAAGCCGACGGTGATCATCGCCAAGACGATCAAGGGATACGGGCTGGGGGAGGTGGGGGAGGGGCGCAACGTCACCCACCAGCAGAAGAAGCTCAACGAGGACGAGCTGCGGGCCTTCCGCTCCCGGTTCGGCATTCCGATCTCGGACGACGAGGTGGCCAAGGCGCCCTTCTACCGCCCGGCGGAGGACTCGGAGGAGATGCGGTACCTCCGCGAGCGGCGGCAGGCGCTCGGCGGCTACGTTCCCACGCGGCCGACGCAGTCGCCGTCCCTCGTCACGCCCAAGCTCGACGACTATCGGTCGTTCATCGACAAGAGCACCGGACGCGAGGTCTCGACGACCACCGGCGTGGTGACGCTGATGGCCTCCTTGCTCAAGGACAAGTCGGTCGGGCGGTTCATCGTGCCGATCGTGCCCGACGAGTCGCGGACGTTCGGGATGGATCCGCTCTTCAAGCAGTGCGGCATCTACGCCCACACCGGCCAGCTCTACGAGCCGGTCGACTCCGACCAGCTGCTCTACTACCGCGAAGCCAAGGATGGCCAGATCCTCGAAGAGGGCATCACCGAAGCGGGCAGCATGGCGAGCTTCATCGCCGCCGGCACCTCGTACGCGTCGCACGGCGTGCCGATGATCCCGATCTTCATCTACTATTCGATGTTCGGCTTCCAGCGGATCGGCGACCTCATCTGGGCGGCCTGCGACAGCCGGGCGAAGGGCTTTCTCGTCGGCGGTACGGCCGGGCGGACGACGCTCAACGGCGAGGGGCTCCAGCACCAGGACGGCCACAGCCACCTGTTCGCCATGGCCTATCCGACGGTCAAGGCCTACGACCCCGCCTTCGTCTACGAGTCGACGGTGATCATGCTCGACGGTCTGGAGCGGATGTACGCCAAGGGCGAGGACTGGATCTACTACATCACGGTCTACAACGAGAACTACGAGATGCCCGCCATGCCGCCGGGGTGCGAGGCGGGCATCCTCCGGGGCATGTACCGCCTCAAGGAGGTGGCCGCCACGGGCAAGGCCGTGGCAAAGAAGCTGCCGCGGGTGAACCTCCTGGGGTCCGGCACCATCCTGCGTGAGGTGCTGCGGGCCGCCGACCTGTTGGCCGAGCACTGGGGCGTGGCGAGCACGGTCTGGAGCGTGACCAGTTGGAAGGAGCTTCGCCGCGAGGCGCAGGAGTGCCGCCGCTGGAACATGCTCCATCCCGAGGCCGCCCCCAAGGCGAGCTACCTCGAGTCACAGCTCGCCACCACGGATGGGGTGTTCGTGGCCGCCAGCGACCACGTGCGGGCCGTGCCGGAGCAGCTCGACCCGTGGGTGCCGGGGGGCCTGTTCGTGCTCGGCACCGACGGGTTCGGTCGCAGTGAACTGCGGTCGCGGCTCCGTCGGCACTTCGAGGTCGACGCCGAGTGCATCGCCATCGGCACGCTCTCCCGGCTCGCCGCCGCCGGGGCGATCGGCGGACACGTCGTCGCCGAGGCGATCACGCGGCTCGGTGTCGATCCGGCGAAGGTCGATCCCGCATCCGCCTGACGATCCTCAAGCCCTCCTTCCCAGCGGAACGCCCCATGGCCAACGAGTTCAAGCTGCCCGACCTTGGTGAGAACATCGCGTCCGGCGATGTCGTGTCCGTCTTCGTGTCCGCCGGAGACGTGCTCAAGCCGGGCCAGGCGATTCTCGAGGTGGAGACGGACAAGGCCGTGATCGAGGTGCCCTGCCCCCCGGGCGGAGTCGTCTCGAAGGTGCTGGTCAAGAAGGGCGACACCGTGAAGGTGGGTCAGGCGCTGGTCGTGCTCGATGCGACCGGTGCCGGGGCCGCGAAGCCCGCGGCCGCACCGGCGACGGCGGCCCCCGTCGCCGCCCAGCCCGCGGCCGCCCCGGTGCCGGCTGCGCCGACGCCGGCGCCAGCGGCACCGGCAGCCCCCGTGTCCGTACCGCAACGGTCCGCGCCCGCGGTGAGCCCCGCCCCGGTGGCGGTCGACGAGCCCTCCGGCGTCGCGGCGGTTGAGCCGGCGGGGCCGGCCGTGCGGCGCCTGGCCCGGGAGTTGGGGGTCGATCTCGGCCGCGTGAAGGGTACCGGGCCGGCAGGGCGGATCGTCCGGGAAGACGTGATCGCCGCCGTGCGGCACGCGAGCGCCTCGCCCCAGGTCCGGTCGCGGCCGGAGTCCAAGTCGACCGAGCGCGACGACTGGGGGCCGATTCGCCGCGAGCAGATGTCACGGATGCGGAAGACGATCGCGGCCAACATGGTCCGCAGCGTGCAGACGATCCCGCACCTCACGAACTTCGACGACGCCGACGTCACGGAACTCGAGGCGCTGCGGAAGGCCAGCGCGCCGGAGTACGCCAAGAACAACCTCAAGCTCACCGCCTTGGCGTTCGTGATCAAGTCGGTCAGCCTGTCCCTCCGCCAGCACCCCGCGATCAACGCCACCGTCGACATGGAGAAGGGGGAGGTCGTCTACAAGGACTACGTGAACGTCGGCCTCGCCGTCGACACGCCGCGGGGCCTGGTCGTGCCGGTGCTGAGGGACTGCGACCAGATGTCGATCCCGCAGATCGCGCAGGCCATCGCCGACACGGCGGAGAAGGCGAAGAACGCCCAGTACGGGATCGAGGACCTCAGGGGCGGGACATTCACGATCTCGAACCTCGGGGCGGTCGGGGGGGCGTATTCGACGCCGATCATCAACTGGCCCGAGGTGGCGATCCTGCTCCTCGGCCGGTCGCGAAAGATGCCGGTCGTCCACGAGGATAAGATCGAGCCGCGGCTGATGATGCCCCTTTCCCTCTCGTACGACCACCGAATCGTCGACGGGGCCATGGCAGCCCGCTTCCTGAACGAAGTGATCGGCTACTTGCAGAGCCCCGGCAGACTTCTCCTGGCCATGTGAGCGGCTATCCTTCCTCGAATTCCCCTCTCCCTCCCCCCTTTCCTTCAGTGCCCCCCGGCGTCCGGCGGGACTGGATCCTCCCGTGAGCATCATCGACAGCATTGATTCCGCGGGGACCGCGAGCCTCGCGTTTCTCGAGGAGTTGTTCGAGCGGTTTCAGGCCGATCCCGCGAGCGTGCCGCCCGACTGGAGGGCCTACTTCGAGTCGTTGACCGGCCTCGACCGGCAGCCCGCGTCGACGAACGGCCGGGCCCCCGAGGCCGTCGTGGATCGGACGTCCGGTTCATCGCCCCGCGGGCTTTCCCCGTCGCCGCGGCTCGTCGCGCCCGACGGGATCGCGACGGGGCATGCGCTCGCGATGGCCAATGGCGACGTCGTCCTTGCCGCCGCGCCGGCGGGCGAGGAGATGCCCCTCCCGTTGCCGCCGTTGGCCGTCGGCACCGCGGGCGAGGAGCGGGTCGCCTTCCTCCAGGACCGGGTCGACCAGTTGGTCCGGGCGTTCCGGGTCCGCGGCCACCTGATGGCCGAGATCGATCCGCTGGGCCGACCGCGGCCGGGGCTCCCCGAACTGGATCCCGCCTTCTATCACCTCACCGAGGAGGACATGGATCGGTCGTTCTCGACCGACACCATCGAGGGACCGCAGTCGATGTCGCTGCGGCAGATCATCAAGCGGCTGCGGAACACGTATTGCCGATCGATCGGCGTGCAGTTCATGCACATGGACGACCTCCGCGTCCGGCAGTGGCTGCAGGTGCGGATGGAGGGCTGTGAGAATCGGATCCAGCTCGACCGTCGCCAGCAGTTGCGGATCTACCGCCAGATGACGACGGCGGCGGTGTTCGAGGAGTTCATCCAGAAGCGCTTCCTCGGTGCGAAGAGCTTCTCGCTGGAGGGCTCGGAGAGCCTGATCCCGCTGGTCGAGATGGCGATCGAGCGCGGCGCGTCCCAGGACATCCGCGACTGCGTGCTCGGGATGGCGCACCGGGGACGGCTCAACGTGCTGGCCAACGTCATGGGGAAGAGCCCCCAGCGGATCTTCCGCGAGTTCGCCGACATGGATCCCGAGCTCCACGTCGGCCGCGGCGACGTGAAGTACCACCTCGGCCACTCGACCGACTACAAGGCCGCCAACGGCAAGAGCGTGCACCTCACGCTGTGCTTCAACCCGAGCCACCTGGAGTTCGTGAACCCGGTGGCCATCGGCCGGATGCGGTCTCGGCAGGACCGTGCCGGTGATCCCGGTCGGCAGCACGGGATGGTGATCCTGATCCACGGTGACGCCGCATTCGCGGGGGAGGGGATCATCCAGGAGACGCTCAACCTGAGCGAACTCGACGCCTACCGGGTGGGCGGAACCCTGCACGTGATCGTGAACAACCAGATCGGATTCACGACGGGCCCCCGCGAGGCCCGCAGCTGCATCTACGCGACCGACGTGGCGAAGATGCTCCAGATCCCGATTTTCCACGTCAACGGGGAGGATCCCGAGGCCGTGGCCCAGGTGGTGAATCTGGCGATGGATTTCCGCCGCGAGTTTCAGCGGGACGTCGTGATCGACATGTACTGCTTCCGGAGGCGCGGCCACAACGAGGCCGACGAGCCGGCGTTCACGCAGCCCGCCCTGTACAGGGTGATCGAGCAGCGGCCGAGCGTGCATGAGAGCTACCTGGAGAAACTCCTCAAGCTGGGGGAGGTGACGGCCGACGAGGCACGGCAGATCACCGAGCAGCAGCATGCGAAGCTGGCGGCCGACCTGACCGTTGCCAAGAGCGAGGACTACGTCCACCGCGACGACATCGGCGGACTCTGGGCGTTCTACATCGGGGGCCGCGAACGGGACGCCGCCGACGTGGAGACCGGCGTCCGTCGCGACGTGCTGGTCCACCTGCTCGAGCGTCTGGTCGCCCTGCCGGACGGATTCCAGCCGCACGCCAAGATCCGCAAGTTTCTCGGCAATCGCGTGCAGATGGCGGCGGGAGCACAGCCGCTCGACTGGTCCGCAGCCGAGTCGCTGGCCTACGCGTCGATCGCCACGCAGGGGCTCCGCGTGCGGATTTCGGGGCAGGACAGCCAGCGCGGCACCTTCAGCCACCGCCATGCCGTGATCCATGATGCGGTCACCGACGAGACCTGGTGCCCGCTCGAGCACCTTGCGGCCGATCAGTCGCCGGTGGAGATCGCCAACAGCCCCCTCTCCGAGGCGGGCGTGCTCGGCTTCGAGTACGGCTACAGCCTCGACTGCCCCGATGGGCTCGTGGTCTGGGAGGCGCAGTTCGGCGACTTCGTCAACGCCGCCCAGGTGGTGATCGACCAGTTCATCGTCAGCGCCGAGGACAAGTGGAATCGGCTCTCCGGTCTCGTGATGCTGCTCCCGCACGGCTTCGAGGGGCAGGGGCCGGAGCATTCCAGCGCCCGGCTGGAGCGGTTTCTCTCGCTGTGCGCCAAGGACAACATCCAGGTCGCGCAGCCGACGACGCCCGCCCAACTCTTCCACCTGCTCCGTCGCCAGGTGCTTCGCGTGTGGCGAAAACCGCTGGTGGTGATGACGCCCAAGAGCCTGCTCCGCCATCCGGCGTGCGTTTCGACCCTCGACGACCTGGTGCACGGCTCGTTCCAGCGGGTGCTGCCCGATGCCTCGGACGTTCCCCCGCGCGACGTCCACCGGGTACTGCTGTGCAGCGGCAAGATCGCCTACGAACTGGAAAAACGCCGGCAGGAGCTGGGCCGCCGCGACGTGGCGATCATCCGCGTCGAACAGTTCTACCCCCTGCCGCGGCAGCCCCTGGAGGACGCGCTCGGCCGCTACACTCCCGGCACGCCCGTGGTCTGGGTGCAGGAGGAGCCGGAGAACATGGGGGCGTGGCGGTTCATGCGGATCCACTTCGGCGAGAAGCTCTTCGAGCGCTTCCCGTTTTCGGGGGTCTGTCGGCAGAGTGCGGCGAGCCCCGCCACCGGTTCGAAGAAGAGTCATGACCTGGAGCAGAACGAACTGCTCTCGGCGGCGTTCACCAGTTGACCCATCCCCCGCGAGGCTGCCGACCGGCGGCGCACCACCATGGCCATCGAGTTGAAGGTCCCCGAAGTCGGCGAGTCGATCACCGAGGTGATGGTCGGCACCTGGAAGAAGCGCGAGGGGGACGCAGTCGCCGCCGACGACGCCGTGGTCGAGATCGAAAGCGACAAGGCGACCGTCGAACTCCCCGCTCCGGCAGGAGGCACGATCACCAAGGTGCTCAAGGGCAGCGGTGAGCGGGCCCGGGTTGGCGAGGTGATCGGCTTCATGGAGCCGGCTGCCGCGGCGGGTTCGCCGCCGCCACAGCCCACGGTGGGCGTGAAGCGGGGTGACGGCAAGACGACCATCGGTTCGGTGCAGGCCCCGGCGGCCCCGGCCCCGGTCATGCCGCCGCGGGTCATGCCCGCCGCGGCCCGGGTGCTCGGCGAGGCCGGCATGCCGGCCGCAGGGGTCTCGGGAACCGGCCCGGGTGGGCGGGTGACCAAGGCCGATGCCGTCGCGGCGGCGTCTGTGCCGGCGCCGGCACCGCGGCCGACGGCCCCCGCCGCACCGCGGGCGGCGGTCGTGCCGGTGGCGTCTTCCCGCGGCGGTCGCGAGGAGCGATACCAGCTGATCAGCCCGATCCGGCAACGGATCGCGGAGCGGCTCGTCGAGGCGCAGCAGCAGGCGGCCCTGCTGACGACGTTCAACGAGTGCGACATGTCCGCCGTGATGGCCCTCCGGGGGAAGTTCAAGGACACGTTCCAGGAGCGGTACGGCGTGAAGCTCGGCTTCATGTCGTTCTTCGTCCGCGCGGCGGTCGAGGCGCTGCGGGCGGTGCCCCAGGTCAACGCGGAGTATCGTGAGCCGCACATCGTCTTTCGGGACTACTACGACATCGGCATCGCCGTGGGGGGCGGCAAGGGGCTCGTGGTGCCGGTGATCCGCAACGCCGAACTGCTCTCGTTCGCGGAGATCGAGCAGACGATCGGTGATTTCGCCCGCCGGGCCGCGGAAAACAAGGTGAAGCTGGAAGAACTTCAGGGAGGCACGTTCACGATCTCCAACGGCGGCGTGTACGGCTCGATGCTCTCGACCCCGATCATCAACCCTCCGCAGAGCGGGATCCTCGGCCTGCATGCGATCCAGGACCGTCCCATGGCCGTGAACGGCCAGGTCGTGATCCGGCCGATGATGTACCTGGCCCTCACCTACGACCACCGCCTCGTCGACGGCCGGGAAGCCGTCACGTTCCTGAAGCGGATCAAGGACACGATCGAGGATCCCACCCGCCTGATGCTGGAGGTGTGAGCCGTGGCGCACGACCTCGTGGTGATCGGTGGCGGTCCTGGAGGCTACGTGGCTGCGATCCGCGCCGCCCAGCTCGGGATGAACGTCGGGATCGTCGAGAAAGAGGCCCGGCTGGGGGGCACCTGCCTGCGGGTGGGCTGCATCCCCTCGAAGGCGCTTCTCGAGTCGAGTCACAAGCTCGAGATGGCTCGGCACGACCTGGGACGCCACGGCGTGCGAGTGGGGGACGTGTCGTTCGACCTGGCGACGATGATGCGCCGGAAGGACGACGTGGTCGCCACGCTCACCAGGGGGATCGACGCCCTGATGGCCAAGAACGGGATCACGCGCCATGCCGGTGCGGGCCGCCTTGCCGGGGCCGGACGGGTGGAGGTCACGGCATCCGACGGCCGCTCCACGGTGGTGGAGAGCCCGCGGATCATCCTGGCGGTCGGGAGCCGGAGCGTGGTCCTGCCGGGCGTGGACGTCGACGGCCACTTCGTGGGCACGAGCACGGAGGCCCTGTCGTTCGACGCGGTGCCGGGACACCTCGTCGTGATCGGCGGGGGCTACATCGGGCTCGAGCTGGGCACCGTGTGGCGGCGGCTGGGCGCGACGGTGACGGTGCTGGAATACGCCGAGCGGATCCTCGCGGGCATCGACGCGGAGATCGCCGCGGAGGCCCTTGCGCTGTTTCGGAAGCAGGGGCTCGACATCCGGCTCGGTGTTCCGGTGACGCGGGCGCGTGCCGACGGCAACGGGGCGGTGGTGGAATGCGAGGGTCAGCCGCCGATCCGCTGCGACAGGGTTCTCGCCGCCACCGGCCGGCGGCCCGCCACGGACGGAATCGGGCTCGAGACGGTGGGCATCGCCGTCGATCCAGGTGGATTCATCCCGGTGGATGCCCATTTTCGCACGTCGGCGCCGGGCGTCTGGGCGATCGGGGACTGCGTGCCCGGTCCGATGCTCGCCCACAAGGCCGAGGAGGACGGCGTGGCCTGTGTGGAAGGAATCGCCGGAAAGTGGTCGCACGCCGACTACGACCTCGTGCCGGCCGTCGTGTTCACGCACCCCGAGATCGCGGCGGTGGGGCGGACCGAGGAGCAGCTGGTGGCCGCGGGCGTGGCCTTCAGGAAGGGCGTGTTCCCATTCCGGGCGAACGGGCGGGCGCGGACGATCGACGAGACCACGGGCAAGGTGAAGGTACTCGCCGACGCGACGACCGATCGGGTGCTCGGCATCCACATCATCGGCCCTGCGGCCGGTGACCTGATCGGGGAGGCGGCGGCGGCCATGGCATTCAGCGCGACAGCCGAGGACATCGCCCGCGTCTGCCATGCCCACCCGACGCTGCCGGAGGCGCTCAAGGAGGCGGCCCTGGCCGTCGACGGCCGGGCGATCCACGCCTGATCACCACCGCCAGCCGAGGCCGGCGTCCGAGAAGAAGGGCGCCGCGTCGGCGGCGAGCCCCCAGCCCACCCGGAGGCCCATCTCGAGATTCCGCGTCAGCATGAGGTGGAATCCCGGGCTGAAGAACGGCTGGCTGATGGTGTCTCGGATGCCGGCCGAGTAGGAGCCAAACCATTCGGCATGTGCCTCCACGCGGTCCGAGAGCGGCATCCGCAGGACGGCGGAGGGACTCCAGCGGCTGAACCAATCCGCCAGACCCTCTGCGTAGGCGTAGCGGATGGCGGTATCGAGCCGCCAGCCGTTCGGCAACTCCCAGCCGGCCACGCCGGTGGCGACGGGCACCGTGCCGAACACGTCACCGTACGCGGGCGTCGAGCCCTCCACGATGCAGCCGGCCTCGGGCCGCAGGCCGTCCTGTGCCGTCAGGTTGACCTTGAAGCCGTAGAGCAGGCTCGACTCGTAGAGCGTGCTGCCGTCGGGCGTTCCCTCGCCCGTCTCCACGCTGGTCACGATCGTGCCCTGCGAACCGGCCCCGTAGTTCGCCCCGATCCGCCACTCGAACCAGTCGTTCGTGCCGATGCGAAACAGGGACTCCGGATAGTTGTTGGTGGGCGAGCCGGTGGTGTTGTCGATGTACACGTGCGAGGCCTCGAGCAGCACGGTGCCGGCGGCCACGCAGTGCGTGCAGGGAGTGAAGGCATCGCGGTCGGTGCCGAGATCCCACTCGCCAGCGGCGCATGCGCGGCCCAGGACCACCGCCAGTGCCAGAATCGTGGCCCCCCTCCCCATGCGCTCCCTCCGCCGTTGTCGATCGGCGGAACGGCCGTCGCCAAATCCGCCGCGCCCGTGGAACCGGCAGGGTTTGCGCCGGGAACCCCGTTTCCGGTGCCGCGGTCAGCGATACCGGGCCATCAGGGCGTCGAGCGCCGCGGCACCGGGGCAGAGCCGCTCGTGCGGGAGGTCGATCAACGGCGTCGGCGGGGTCTTCAGCAGGTCGTGCATGTCGCGGCTGCCGCCGTCGACGAACAGCAGACCCGTGGCGATCTCGCCCCGCGCCTGGCAGGCCCGGACGTGGGCGTAGGCCGAGGCACGGTCGGTCGGGTCGTAGTCGGCGGCCGTGCTCCGCAAGCGGACGGAACTGCCGTCGTGCATCTGCACCACCCGCAGGTGGTCGCCCGACTCGGGCAGCGTGATCTCGGCATGCACCGGCGCGTAGTCCGCGTGGACGGCCTCGACCTCGTGCTCACGGGTGTACCGGTAGCTCTTCGTGGAGCCTTCATGGTCGTTGAACGTGACGCACGGCGAGATCACGTCGATCAGGGCGAGGCCGCGGTGGGCGAGGCCGGCCTTGAGGATCGGCACCAGCTGCTTCTTGTCGCCCGAGAACGACCGGGCCACGAACGTCGCCCCGATCGAGAGCGCCAGGAGCGCCGGATCAATCGGTGCCTGCTCGTTGGCCTCGCCCCGCTTGGAGGTGGATCCGACGTCGGCGGAGGCCGAAAACTGCCCCTTCGTCAGCCCGTAGACGCCGTTGTTCTCGATCACGTAGAGCATGTTGACGTTGCGGCGGATCGCATGCGCCATCTGGCCGATGCCGATCGAGAGCGAATCGCCGTCGCCGGAAATGCCGATGTACGTGAGCGACCGGTTGGCGGCGTTGGCCCCGGTCGTCACCGAGGGCATGCGGCCGTGCACGGAGTTGAAGCCGTGGGATTGCTTCATGAAGTAGGCGGTCGTCTTCGACGAGCAGCCGATCCCGCTCATCTTGGCCGCCCGATGGGGCTCCAACTCGAGTTCCCACGCGGCCTGCACGAGGGCGGCCGTCACCGAATCGTGGCCGCAGCCGGCGCAGAGCGTCGACATCACCCCTTCGTAGTCGCGCAGGGTCAGGCCGAGGCTGTTCTGCCGGAGGCTCGGGTGCCGGACCGGTGGTTTGGCGATGGAGGTCATGCGGGCACCCCGGCCAGATGCCCGCTGACGGCATCGACGACGACCCGCGCCGTCAGCGGCATGCCCCCGTAGTCGAGGACTGGGATCATCTCGTCGCGCGGGATGCCGAGTTCGATCGCCAGCATCGACCGCAACTGGCCGTCGCGGTTCTGCTCGATCACGAAGACGGTGTCGTAGGCTTCGCAGAACTCCCGCACCTCGTCACCGAAGGGGAAGGCCCGGATCCGCATCACGTCGACGACGACGTCCTGGGCCTGCAGCTTGTCGGCCGCCTCGCTGACGGCCGCGTCGCAGCCGCCGATCGTGATCAGGCCGACGTCCGCCCCCTCGCGGAGCGTGCAGGCCGGCTTGGGGACGATCGTCGCGGCATGGGCGAACTTCCGCCGCAGCCGGTCGACCACCTCCCTGTAGGCGTCGGAATCCTCGGTGTAGCCGGCGTGCTTGTCGTGGCCCGAACCGCGGACGAAGTAGGCCCCCTTTCCGCCCACGCCGGGGAGGGTGCGGGCCGCGATCCCGTCGCCGTCGACGTCGAGGTATCGCGAGAACTTCTTCACTTTCTCGAGCGCGGCGGCGTCGAGCACCTTGCCCCGGTCCGGCCGGTAGGCGTCGTCCCACGTCAGTCGCTTGACCATCCAGTCGTTCATGCCGATGTCGAGATCCGTGGCCACGAACACCGGGGTCTGCAGGCGGTCGGCGAGATCGAACGCCTGCACCGCCATCTCGAAGGCCTCGTGCGGATTGGCGGGAAACAGGATCGGATGCTTCGTGTCGCCGTGCGACGCGTAGGCGAGCGAGAGCAGGTCGGCCTGCTGGGTGCGGGTCGGCATTCCCGTGGCGGGGCCGCACCGCTGGATGTCGAAGAACACGGCCGGGATGTCGGTGTAGTAGGCGAGTCCGAGAAACTCCTGCATCAGCGAGATTCCCGGGCCGGAGGTGTTGGTGAAGGCCCGGGCCCCGGCCCAGCCCGCGCCGATCACGATGCCCGCGGCGGCGAGTTCGTCCTCGGCCTGCAGGATCGCGTAGTTCCGGTCACCGGTCTCCTTGTCGACGCGGTACTTCTCACAGAAGGCCTTGAATGCCTCCATCAGCGACGTCGCGGGCGTGATCGGATACCAGGCCCCGACCGTCGCTCCCGCGTAGACCGCGCCCAGGGCGCAGGCCGTATTGCCGTCCATCAGGATGGAATCCCCGGTCGCAGCCATCTTCTCGAGGTGGAACGGCAGCGGGCAGGGGCAGTGCTGCGTCGCGTAGTCGCGGCCCAGCCGAATCGCGGTGTGGTTCGACTCGAGGAGCTTCGGCTTGCGGCCGTAGGTCTGGTTGAGGAGCGTGTCGACCACCTCCTCGTCGATCCCGAGCAGGGCGGTGAGCGCGCCCGCGTAGGCGATGTTGCGGAGCAGGGTCCGCTCACGATCTCCCTCGAAGGACTCCACGCACAGCCTTCCGAACGGGATGCCGAGGATCGTGATCCCGTCCCGCTCGAGCTCCTTGGGGAGCGGCCACGAGGAGTCGTAGAGCAGGAAGCCCCCGGGGCGGACGGTCGCCACGTCCTTGGAGTAGGTGGCGGGGTTGAGCGCCACCACCAGGTCGACCTCGGAGGGCCGCGCCGTGTAGCCGTCCTTGCTGACGCGGATCTCGTACCAGGTGGGCAGTCCCTGGATGTTCGAGGGGAAGATGTTCTTTCCGGAGACCGGGATTCCCATCCGGAAGATCGCCTGCATCAGCAGGCCGTTGGCGCTGGCGGAACCCGTCCCGTTGACCGTGCCGATCTTGAACGCGAAATCGTTGACGCCGTTCATGCCCTCACCAACTCCTCACGGTCGCAGGCGGCCCCTGCCACCGGCTGGATCAGGTCGAAGAGCCGCATGTCCCAGGCCGCCGTCGGGCAGCGCTCGGCGCACAATCCGCAGTGCAGGCAGACGTCCTCGTCCTTGACCATCACCCGCTTCGTCTGGGGCAGCGGCTCGGAGAGATAGATCTCCTGGGTGAGGTTCAGCGCCGGAGCCGAGAGCCGCTGCCGCAGGTCGGTCTCGGGTGAATGATTGGTCGTGATCGTCAGGCAGTTGGTGGGGCAGACGTCGATGCAGGCGTCGCACTCGATGCACTTCGGGGGGGCAAAGTGGGTCTGAATGTCGCAGTTCAGGCAGCGAGACACCTCGCTGGCGACCTGCTCGGCCGAGAAGCCGAGTTCGACCTCCACGTTCAGGTCGCGGAACCGCCTGGCGAGCTCCTCGTGCCGCATCACCTGCCGGGCCGAAGGATCGTAGTCGTTGTCGTAGGCCCAGCTGTGGAGCCCGTTCTTCACGCTCACGAGCGTCATCCCTTCGGGCGGCCGCTCGGCGACCGGACGACCGTTGCAGAGGAGGTCGATCGAGATCGCCGCCTGGTGCCCGTGGGCCACCGCCCAGATGATGTTCTGCGGCCCCCAGGCCGCGTCGCCGCCGAAGAACACGCGCGGGTGCGTGCTCTGGTGGGTGATCCGGTCGACGACCGGCATGCCCTGGGCGTCGAAATCCACGCCGATGTCCCGCTCGATCCAGGGGAAGGCGTTGTCCTGGCCGATCGCGAGGATCACGGCATCGCAGGGAATGGTGACCGTCCGCACCACGCGGCTGGACGCGCGGCCCGACGGGTCTTCGGTCCAGTCGAGCACCTCGAACTCCATCCCCACGAGCGTGCCGTTCTCGACGAGCATCCGCTTCGGGGCGTGGTTCTCGATGATCTCGACCAGTTCCTCCTCGGCGTCCTCCAGCTCCCACGGCGAGGCCTTGAAGTGCCTGCGGCCCCGGCGGGCGATCACCTTCACGTCGGTCGCCCCGAGCCGCTTGGCGGTGCGGCAGCAGTCCATGGCGGTGTTGCCCACGCCGATGATGATCACCCGCGGCTCGATCCGCTCCACGTGCTTGAAGTGGACGTTGGCGAGCCACTCGATCCCCAGGTGCACCTGGGCCGGGGCGGCGGCCCGCCCCGGGATGTCGAGGTCCTTGCCCTTGGGGGCGCCGCTGCCGATGAACACGGCGTCGTAGCCCTCGTCGAGCAGGGCCTTGAGGCTGGTCACGGGCGTGCCGTAGCGCATCTCGGCGCCCATGTCGATGATGTACCCGCACTCCTCGTCGAGCACCGCTGCCGGCAGCCGGAACGAGGGGATGTTGATCCTCATCAGGCCACCAGGCTCGCGGTTGCGCTCGTAGATCACGACCTCGTAGCCGAGGGGGAGCAGGTCGTTGGCCACGGTCAGCGAGGCCGGGCCGGCACCCACGAGGGCGATCCGCCTGCCGTTCTTCACGTCGGGTGGCTTCGGCAGGAACGGACGGATCTCGTCGCGGAGATCGGCGGCGACCCGCTTGAGGCGGCAGATCGCGACCGGCTTTTCGTCGACGCGTCCGCGGCGGCAGGCGGGTTCGCAGGGGCGGTCGCAGGTGCGGCCGAGAACGCCGGGGAAGACGTTCGACTCCCGGTTGAGCAGGTACGACTCGGTGTAGCGTTCCTGCGCGATCAGACGGATGTAGGCGGGCACGTTCGTGTGGGCCGGGCACGCCCACTGGCAATCGACGACCTTGTGGTAATAGCGCGGATCGGAGACGTCTGTTGGTTCCATGACGCGATGCGAGTTCCCGTTCCCCGAGGACCGAAGCGGTGTCGAACCCTGTAGTGTTGCCCGCCTGCCGCACGGTGGCAAGCCGAATGGACGCCCGAATTCCGGCGTCAGGCGGGGCAGCGATGGCCTGGCTCACGGCCCCGGCGGATCCCGCGGGAGCCCGCGGCGCCGTCAGCGCCGTGTCCGGCATCGCCCGTGCCGCACCGGCCCGGTTCAGGTGCGTGCGGCAAACGCCCTGGACCAGGCCTTCGATGTCGTCCAACTGCCGAAGCGGGCTGACGAGAATGACGCGCCGCCGCTGGCCAACAGCCTCCAGACGCCGTTGTTCGGATTGCGGACCGCCAGGTCGTCGAGCCCATCCGCATTGAAGTCCCCGACCGTGGGGAACTGCCCGACGTCCAGCAGCGTCCACTCCGACGTGCTGAACGCCGAACCGGTGCTGGTCGACACGTACCACGCGCCGCCGGCACGCTGGCCGACGAGATCGGTTCGGCCATCGCCGTTGAAGTCGCCCGCCCGGACGTTGCTCCACGTCGTCGTCGGATCCCAGACCCCGAACCTCAGTGGCTCGAACGCGGCGCCGGTGCTCGACAGCACCCGCCAGGCCCCGTTGCTCGGATTGCGGATCGCGACGTCGTCGCGGCCGTCGGCGTTGTAGTCGCCGACGGTGCCGAACTGGCCGGTGGGAAACGTGGCCCAGAAGGAAGACGAGAAGGCGGTGCCGGTGCTCGCCGCCACGACCCAGATGCCGTCGCTCCGCTGGCCGACGAGGTCGTCCTTGCCGTCACCCGTGAAGTCGCCGGCCAGCACGTTCGACCACGTCAGCGAGTTGTTCCACTTGCCGAACCGGGCGGATTCAAACCCCGCTCCGGTGCTCGTGAACACGCGCCAGGCGCCGTTCGTGTTGTTGCGGACCGCGATGTCGTCCTTGCCGTCGGCGTTGAAGTCGCCGACGGTGGGAAACTGAAAGGCCGCCCATCCGCCCCATGCTCGGGGGTTCGCGCCGCCGGTCGTCGGATTCGTGGTCACCCACCACGTGCCGGCGTCGGTCTGGGAGGCGAAGTCCGTCCGGCCGTCCCCGTCGAAGTCGCCGGAAACCGAGTTGGTCCAACTGAGGCCGCCGGGGAGCGTCGCCAGCGTGGTGGCCGCCAGCCCGCTCTGCGTGGCCGGGCTGACGACGATCTCGTCGCCGGCCAGCCCGATGATCGAGTTCGCCTTGGACGCCTGATCCGCGGTGGCGTAGACCACCACTCGGCCGTAGCGGCTGCCGATGACGCCCGACTCGGTGTAGTGGAAAAGGCTGCGGCCCGGGCCGTAGCCGATGTCGGTCGTCGTGATGGAGATGAAGTTACGTTCGGCCTCCGCGACCGTCAGCGAGTTCGGGGCGACGACGGAGCCGAAGTTCCAGGGACTGTTGAACCAGCCGTTCGTGGACGCCGTGTTCCCGCCCGACGTGGCGAGCGTGGGGGTGTTGGTGAGGCTGATCACACCGGCCAGCCGCGCCGGCACCGTGGTGAGCAGAGCCCAGGTGCCGGCTGGCAGGGTTCGCTTCGCCGTCGCGGTGGAGACGGCGGCCTGATCGGTGCCGGCGGAATACACGAACGGTCCCGGCGTGGCGCCAAGGATGTTCTCGACCTTGGTGTTGTAGGTGAAGTTGACCAGCGAGATGTTGTGGCCGACGGGATCCATCTGGAGCACGCCGGTCGACACGTCGAAGTACGCCGTCGGTTCGGTCGCTGCCGGTATGCCGACCGGCCGGAAGAACTCGATCCCGGGGGTGGCGGTCAGCAGGGCCCGCGGCTCCAGAGGCTCGACCACCGGCGTGCAGGCACGGGCGGTTCGCGGAAGCCGCCGGGATTGGAGAGGTCGGCGGTGAACCATGGCGATCTTCTCCGCAAGAAGCCGCGAGAGCGGCCTGGAGGGGACGTCCGACCCTGCCCTCTCGCAGGCTAGGACAGGGGTGGCCCTCGGTCAATCGTACGGCTGAGCCCGGCCGACGGTTCGCCATCGGGGCGGTTTTTGCCCGGACCGTCGGTCCCCCGGCGTGCAGACCCACCCCGTGGCCTTCGTGGCGTGACTCTTTTGCCGTTTCGCGGACGCACGCTCTATTCTGCGGCCGTCTCGAGCGTGTCGCCGCCCCGAACCCGGGACCCAGTCACCGGGGTGTCCGCCCTCAAAACACGCTGCCCCTGGCGAGTCGCGCATGCCCCCCGACCCCGAGGAGCCCATCGTCCTCCGTGTGGCCGACTTCGGTCTTCCCGAGATCGCGGAGCCACCGGATGGCATGGTCGAACTCCGGAACTCGGTGCTGTGGCCCGGCGCGAACGGCCTCCACGACTCCGCCGGCCGGCCGATCGAGGAGAGTTGCCTGCGACGCGGCTTCGCGCTGGACTACTATCCCCACGGGCGACCTAAACCGCTGGACGCCCCCAGCCGGGCCCTGGCCGCAGCCAGCGACCCGTTTCGGCGGATCGTCTATCTGCCCTACGCCCGGATGGTTCACTTCGGGCATCTGCTGACGGAGTTTGCGGGAAACGTCGGTCCCCTGCTCGCCCATCCGCAGGGCGTGGACGGCATCGGCGGTGAAGACTGCGTGCTGCTGGTGTCCGCCCGTTCGCACGGGTCGACCGCCGCCCTGGCCGAACTCCTCGGGGTACCTGTCCAGCGGGTGCGGAGCACCGCCGACCTGTCCGGTCCCGCGCGGGCCGTGTCGGCCGTGATTCCCCGGCCGTCGATGATGAACCGCCACGGGCTGGCCACGAGGCATTTCAGCCACGTGCGGCACGTGCTCGACCGCCTGTTCGGTGTGGGACCTCGCCTGGCGACCCTGGCCGAGACCAGCGGCGTCGGGAAGCTCTACCTCTCGCGATCGAGGCTCGCCCCCGGCATGCGGCGGATCCGCGACGAGGAGGCGATGGAGGCGGATCTCGCGCGCCGGGGCTGGCGGATTCTGCATCCGCAGGAGCTGCCGGTGGCCGAACAGCTCGAGGGCCTCGCCGCGGCCCACACGATCGCCGGCTGCGTCGGCAGTGCCCTGCACCTGCTGATGGCGTTCGGGGAAGGAGCCGGGGGACGTCGCCTGATCGCACTGGGATCGACCGTGTCGCGAACCAATCCGAACGTCGTGCTGCAGGCAGCCCGGCAGCGTGTGCCGTTTCGTCACGTCGTCTGCCTGGAGCCTGAGGCCGACGCCGCGAGTTCACCGGTTCATGAGTTCGGATTCATGATGTCGCCCGCGCGGATCGCGGAGCGGCTCGATGCCCTTGCCTCAGGGGCCCTCGTGTGACGCGGCATCCGCAGGGCCGGCACCGCTCCCGGCGTACGTTTCCCACGGGCCGGGGTCCGTCGTCCGTCGTCCCCAGTCCTGGATCAGACGACCGGGGAGAGGATCTCGAATCCCACGAAGCCGTCGGTTGTCGTCTCATTCGTGGAGGGCTCGCAGACGAACGCGTCGTCCCCCAAGCCGGCGTCGAAGAAGATGCTCGTGAAGGCACAGCCCCTTGCATCGAAGGTGTCGTCTCCAGCGTTCGTCACGACGCTGGTGGGGCCCGCGAAGATGCACTTCGTGAGAACGATGGAGTCGATGCCCGCCCCGGCCGGTATCCGACTCGAGAGATACTTCGACCCGATTGCCGACGGAGTCACCGTTGAGGTGCAGGATGCCGTCGTGAGCCGTCACGGCGACGTCGCCGGGTTCCATGATCCCAGGAACGAGGCTGCAGCGAGGGGGCACGGGCAACCCCGAGCCCGCGCCACGCGAGGCTCAGTCCCCATCGCTTACGCGATTGGGGCTTCCGGTGCGGGGCTTGGGGGGTGCGCCGCGGGTTGAAAACCTGCGCTCCTCTCAGGTACGGGCAGCCCCGAGCCTCGCAAACGCGCGAGGGTCACGTGGAGGCCGTATCACAGGCCGGCGGGGACCGCTGGACCGGGCGGAGTGGCGGCGTCTCGTGCCGACGGCGGCCGGATTCGCTTCGCGTCGTTGCCAAAGCCTCCGCGCGACTCGTTCACGGTCAGCGAGAACGCCCCGGCCATCCGGCTGCCCGGGGCGACGCCGCGGTCGGAGAGCGAGACGCTGCCCACAACGGTCCGCAGCGGACCGGCGCCAAAGAACCCGCCGCCGATGGCGAGCATCCCGCTTGTCTCGACGTCATCGACCGTGTCGCGGACCCGCCGGCGGTCGAGGAACAACGTGATCGTCACCGGTGTGCCGTCATCGCGACGTCCCGCGATGGTGACGCCGATCGCCCGGTCATCGCCGGCCGCGTCGGGTGCGGCGGCTGACGGGGCCGGGAGCGCGCCGGGCCGCGCGGCAGGTCCGGGGAGCGGCGTGGCGTAGGCACGGACGTCGGCCGGTGTGAAGGCCACCGTCTCGTCGTCGAGCACCAGCGTCAGTTCGACCTGCCCCGGCTCGATCTCCTCGTCGGCGGCCAGGGGCTGCCACGCGGAGAAGGTGCCGCTGACGGTGCCGATCCGCTTGGTCGTCAGAGGTGGCCGCGGCCGCTCCGGGAGAACCGGGGGCCAGTCGACCAGGACCGCCTCGACCTCGCCGCGGCGCCGGCGGATGAACTCGCGGATCCCCGCCAGTGCCTTCGGGGCGGCGGCCTGTGCCGACGAGAAGTGGGGTGAGAGAAGCGCCTCGACACGGTCCACCTCGGCCAGCAGTTCGTCCTCATTCCAGATCGTCGCCAGCAGCTCCTCGAGCCGCTGCCGGTAGCGGTCGGCGAAGCCGGGAGTGAAGGCGAGACGGTTCGGGAGCGCTGCCTCGGCGTAGATCGCCGGCGGGGCGCGGCGGTTGAAGGACAGGAGCGATCCGGGGGGCGACGTAAAGGCCGTGTCGGTGCCCCACGGGATGAATCGCAGCCTGCCGTCCGCCGCGGAGACGTGGACGAAATAGTTGTTTTGGTTGGCGGTGTAGCCGTCCCAGATGCCGGCAAGCGCCTCGACCGCCCAGTAGGAGATGAAGGTGTCGAGATCAACCAGCTCGCCGAGCCGCTCGCCATCGAGCGGCCCGGCACCGTCGAGCATGGCCGCCAGCGCCTCGAGCGTGGGTCGGAACCGATCGTGCGTTTCGACTTCGAGCTTGCCGAGCGTCTCCGGCACGAGGTCGGCAACCGTACCCTCGTAGAGCCCGCCGTCGTCGGCATCCAGGACGCGCCGCAGGAACGGCTTCTTGATGGACTCGACGATCGTGTAGACGCCCAGGCGCGTCCCGTTGACGGAGAGGGCGGCGAATCCGGCCCGCGGTGCCGGTACGCCGGCGGCCGCGAACAGCCGGTAGGCGAGGAACTGGCCGATGCAGGCCGCATCCTGCTTGTTGTTGTTGAGGGTGAGCCGGCCGAGCCCCGCGAACGGGCTCGCGGCGTCGAACTTGCCGTAGTCGACGATCAACGAAGGCCGCGTCGCGTCGAGCGAGCCAAGAAAACCCTTCTTCCGAAGGCCGACCCCGTGGGTCGTCACGCCGTCGACGGTGGCGGCGGCGCGGCGCCAGGTGAACGCGGCCGGGGCCTCCGTGCTGAACAGGAATACGAGGTCGCGCGACTCGCGCCGCAGGCTCTCCCAGTCGTGGCCGGGCAGCGTGATCGAGACGGGCACGACCCGCTGCGACCCGAAGAGCGCGTCGCCATCGGCCGGCGGTGCCGCCGCCGCCACGGCTGCGGCCGTGATCGATGCGACCGCGACGAGGGCCGTGAAGGGGCGCATGGAAGGATTGCTGGCAGAATAGGTAGGCCAGGGGCACTTCGGCAAGCGTCGGCCACGCCGGGCAGATCACGAGGAGCACCAGCCGGGACCGGAGGTCGCCACCACACCCCGGGCACCCACAAGGAGGCTTCTCCCCCGCCCGGGCCATGAGTCTGGGGGGGCTGGTGTATCTCCGCCTACAAACCTTCAGGGATCGGCTTCGTCACTTCCGATACCACTGGTAGTTTCGTCGGATTCGGTACTCGGCGTATTCGGTCGGGAGAAGGTGCCACATGGTGATCGCCCTGCAGGTCGTCGCCTGGTTCGTGGCCATGGCCGTACTGATGTCGATCGTGGAACACCAGGTTCATGCGAAACTGATGCACCGGAGGCCGAAGTTTTTCCTGTTTCGCAACGTCCGAGCCCGTACCAAGATCTTCACGAGCCATGCCCTCGAGCATCACTCGCACTACCGCGAGGAGTTTCACGACGAACCGGTGCCGCCGGGTGAGGACCGGGGCATCCGCCTCAATCCCCGCGAGGGTCTGATCGAGTCGCTGCCGCTCGCGCTTGTGTTAACGCCGTTCACGACGATCGGGGCGATCATGTTCCCCGTCGTCGTCGTCCTTCATCACCTCACGTGGAACTACGTGCATCTCGAGATGCACCAACCGAAGGGCCGTTTTTTAGGAAACACCCGCCTTTTCAAGCGGCTTGCCCGGCACCATTATCTCCACCACCGCTACCCGGCGAAGAATTTCAACGTGTTCCTGCTCGTGGGCGACTACGTGTTCGGCACGATGGCCACGCCGACCGAGGCCGACTGGGCGGAGATGCGGCGACAGGGCCTGACGGACGACCTGCCGGCGGTGCCCGTCAAGGATGAGAAGCCCACTCAGGCCGCAGCCTAGGGACAGGTCGGCCAATGGCACTTCGGCAAGCATCGGCCGAGGGGTGCGGATCACAGAGGAGCAACAGCCGAGACCGACCGGGCTGGCTACGGCCC
>VGYR01000022.1 GCA_016872925.1 Planctomycetota bacterium | reverse complement strand
GCTGGCGGATCACCGACCGGGGCCAGAGCGTCCTCGGCACGTGTGTCAGGCTGCATTACCACGGACTGGCGACGGCAGCGTAAACATGCGCGCAAACGACGTGTGTGTCACGAATAAAGACTCTATTGGGCCGCGCGATCGGTGACGGGAACGCCGCTGGCCAATCGACCCTGGCAGTCTGATCGTTCTCGCGCCTTCGCAAAAACTCACTTTGTCCACGGCCTGTTAGGGTGCCCACAGTCATGGTCGATGTCCCGTGCCCGACCTCCGGTCCATGCCCCTGCCTGCCTCACGGATGCCCACCCATGAACCTGCTTCTTCGCTCGCCCAGGCCCGCGCCCCCCTCCTGATGCTGTCCGCGGCACTTGCCGCCTTGCCGTTCGCTCCGGCCAAGGCCGCCCCGCCGCCGATCGTCTGGGGTTCGCCGCAGACCGTGAACGGCGACAGCGACGTGAGCACGGCCGGGTCGTTCGTCTATGCATTCACATTTGGCGGCACGGCGGCCCCGTCGTCGGCGACGGTGAACGGGGTGACGTTTTCGCCGTTCACGATTCCGAGCGGCATCATCACGTCCGCCACCGTCGGCAACGTCATCCTCTCGGAGACTCCGGGCACGCTCTTCGGCAGCAACTTGTTTGGCACGGCTTCAACGCCCTTCTCCAACCTCAGCAACAGCTACCAGTCGCTGCTGGGATCCGGTGCCTACGCCGATACAGCCGCGAACATCTTCGTCACGCTCAGCGGCCTGACACCCGGCCAGCAGTATCAGTTGCAGTGGTGGACGAACAACTCGTCGAACATCCTCTCGAACTTTGGCGAGACGTTCTCGAACACGACGGCGACGGCGGGCAACACCGTGACGCTCGATGCAAATACGACCAACACCGTAGGTGGGGTGGGCCAGTACGCGATCGGCACGTTCACCGCTTCGGGAACGACGCAGGGATTCTCACTCGCGGAGACCAGCGGCGGCTTCAACCCGCTGATCAACGCCCTGCAGGTGCGGGCGGTGCCGGAACCGACCGTTTCGCTGCTGGGAGTCGCCGTGGCGGCAGGCGGATGGCTGGCCTCGCGGCGGCGTTCAACGCGGACGGCTCGTCGGTGAGTCGACGACACGGATCTCGCGATACAGGGCCTCGTGAGCGGCCGCCATGGCCGCCGAGGAGTGCCTTGAACGCGCGAGGGCATGGCCGTGCCCGCCGAGGCGGCCCGCCACGTCGTCGTCGGTGAGCACGGCGGCGAGCGCCCGGGCAAGATCCGCCGGATCCCCGGGCTCGTGCAGCAGGCCCGCCTGCTCGCCGTCGAGAAGTTCTGGAAATGCCCCGTGGTTCGATGCGACCACGGGCACGCCGGCAGCCAGGGCCTCGATCGCCGACAGCCCCTTCGCCTCCGGCCGGGGCGTGGGCAAGGCAAAGACGTCGATCGAGTTGAAGAGTTCGAGCTTTGCGGGGCGGTCGATCTGGCCCAGCCAGCGGAACCTTTCCGCCACGCCGAGATCGCGGGCGAGCGCACGGCACGAGGCGAGGTAGTCGCGCTCCGTGTCGATCGTGGCCCCGGCCGCGATCACCTCGACGTCGTGCCGGGAGGCCAGCGTCGGCAAGGCCCGCACGAGCTGGTCGAGGCCCTTCTCGGGGCAGCCGCGGGCCAGAAACCCGATCACGAGCCTCCCGCCGCGTGCCCGCCGCCGCGCTGCGAGATCGGGCGGCTCGGGCGGAAACGCCTCGAGATCGACGCCGTGAGGAATCACGGCGATGCGCTCGGGCGGCACGGCGAGCCGCTGCCCCATGGCCGCCGCGAAGGCCCCATTGAAGGCCACGAACCGGTCGACGTCGGCAGCCCGCTCCCGGAGCAGGCCGTCGATCCGCGAACGATGCGGCTCGGGAATCGCATCGAGAAACACGTCCTCGCCCGAGAGGCTGCACACGATCGCGGCCCCGGTCGCCTCGCGGATCGAGCGGGCGAGTCCCATGAGCAGCACGTTCGACAGGTGAACGACATCGGGCTGCACGCCGCTGGCCAGCCAGCGAGCCAGCTTTGCCACTTCCTTCCGCTGCCGCCCATGCTCCCCTTCGAGCGTCGACACGGTGAGCGGCCCGAGGTCGGCCGCCCTCGCGCTGCCGGTGCGGCCGGAGAGCCACTTCAGCAGCGACCGCGAATCGAGCGGCCGGTCCACGAAGGCGGGTGTGTGCCGGAACAGCGGCACGTGCTCCTGCAGCCAGACGTTCGCGCCCCCCATCACCACCTTGTGCTCGGCGACGTTCTCCTCGTCGGTGGTCGTGGGCACGTAGGCCGGCACGAGGATCGCATCGCCGCCGCGGCTGCGGAGCGCCTTCACGAGCGCGTTGTCGTGCAGGCAGGTGCCGCAGATGCGGCCCCCGGCCCCGGCGGTGAGGTGCACGATCTTCATGGGCTCAAGAGGAGCGCAGGTCTCCACGTTCCGTGAAAACCCGTGCTGCGGTGATCGTAGCGCGGGTTTTCAACCCGCGTGACAGGCGAATCGGCACGAAACCCGCGCTACGGGCGCCCCTCGAGATGCACGAGCACCAGCGCCAGGTCGGCCGGCGTGATCCCGCTCACGCGGCCCGCCTGGCCGACTGTTCGCGGCCGGATCCGCGCGAGCTGCTCGCGGGCCTCGGCGCGAAGGTGCCGCACGCTGTCGTAGTCGAACCCATCGGGGATCGACCGCTGCGCACTCTTCCGCTGCCGCTCGATCCGCTCGCGGTCGAGGGCCACGTAGCCCGCGTAGCGGATGTCGTTCTCGATCTGCACCGCCGCGTTCCGCGACACGACCGCGAGCGCCGGCGCCGCCACCACCGCATCGGCCCAGGTGAAGTCCGGCCGCTTGAGCAGGTCCGCGATCGACGTGCCCTGCACCCGCTGTCCGCTGAGGGCCGGCAGCGTCGCCTCGATCTCGGCGGTCTTGGCGGCGAGCCGCTCCACACGATCCGGCTCGGCCAGCCCGTGCCTGGCGGCCAGCGGGGTGAGCCGGCGGTCGGCGTTGTCGTGCCGCAGCGCGAGACGATGCTCGGCGCGGCTCGTGAACATCCGGTAGGGCTCATCCACGCCGCGGGTCACGAGATCGTCGATCAGGACGCCGATGTAGGAATCCTCCCGCTCGAGCACGAGCACGTCGCGGCCCGCGGCGGCGAGCGCCGCATTGGCTCCGGCCACGAGCCCCTGCGCCGCGGCCTCCTCGTAGCCGGTGGTGCCGTTGATCTGGCCGGCGAAGAACAGGCCCTGCGCCCGCTTGCTGGCCAGCGTCGGCAGCAGCTGATCGGGCGGGCAGAAGTCGTATTCCACCGCGTAGCCGTACCGCATGATCACGGCCCGCTCGAGCCCCGGCACCATCCGCACGATCCGGTCCTGCACGTCCCGCGGGAGGCTCGTGGAGATGCCGTTGACGTAGATCTCCCGCGTCCGTCGTCCCTCGGGCTCGAGAAACAGCTGGTGGCTCTCCTTGTCGGCGAACCGCACCACCTTGTCCTCGATGCTCGGGCAGTAGCGCGGCCCCCGCGACTCGATCTGCCCGGTGAACATCGGGGCCCGGTGGAGGTTGGCCCGGATGAGGTCGTGGATCTCGGGCGTGGTCCGCGTGATCCAGCAGACCATCTGCTCCTGCTCGATGCGGTCGGTGAGAAATGAAAACGGCTGCGGCTCGGCGTCGCCCGGCTGCTCGTCGAGGCTGGCGAAGTCGATGCCCGTGGCCGAAAGCCGGCAGGGCGTGCCGGTCTTGAAGCGGTCGATCACGAGGCCGAGCCGGCCGAGCGCCGCGGAGATGCCCGAGGTCGTGCCCTCCCCGGCCCTGCCACCGGTGGTCCGTGCTTCGCCCGTGTGCATCACCGCCTGCAGAAACGTGCCGGTCGTGAGCACGACGGCCGCCGCGCGATACTCGGCGTCACCGCGAACCCGCACACCCGTGATCCGCCACGCCGGCCCCGCCACGCCATCCCCGCCGAGCGGCTCCACGACGAGGTCCTCGACGGTCTCCTGCCGGAGGTCGAGGTTCGGCGTCTGCTCGACGATCCGCTTGACCTCCATCTGATAGAGCCGCTTGTCGGCCTGGGCCCGTGGCCCGTGCATCGCCGGCCCCTTCGAGCGGTTGAGCACGCGAAACTGAATCCCGGTGGCGTCGATCGCCCGCGCCATCACGCCGCCGAGCGCATCGACCTCGCGGACGAGTTGCGCCTTGCCCACGCCGCCGATCGCGGGATTGCAGCTCATCTGCCCGACGGTGTCGCAGTTGGCCGTGAGCAGGGCCGTCCGTGCCCCGAGCCGGGCCGCCGCGCAGGCCGCCTCCACGCCGGCATGACCGCCGCCGATCACCAGCACGTCGTAGTCGTAGATCGAGGCCATGCCGCGAGTGTAGCAAGGGACTGATGCCGGTCTGAGCGTGGGGCGCGGGGCTGCCTGTGCCCCGTCGCCGGACGCACGCCTCGGCCATCGTGGCCTCGGCTCACTCGGATACCGCCTTCGCTTCGCCATCGTGGCTGCGCTTGCGGCATACGCCGGCTCTCGGGGCACAGGCAGCCCCGCGCCGAGTTCGTACCTCAGGAAGCCGCAATCGCGTCAGCGATGCGGGCAGCGTCCAGCGGGGCTCGGCCGTACCGCTCACGCGGTTACGCTTCCGGACGCCACCCCACGCCATCTGTCGTGCGCGACGATACGATACGGTGGCTCATGAAGACCTCGATGCGAGATTGCGTGACGATGGTCGCCTCGCTGGCGTTGCTGATGACGTTCGCGCACGCCGACGACGAGACCACCGTTCGTTCATTCGCCGTCGGCGACGCGCGGATCGACGTTGTCGCGACCGTGTTTCCGAGCGCGACCGAGCCGGCACGGGTCGCCTTCGTCAGCGTGCATGACGACGAGGACACCGTGGTCGAGGCGGCGGGCGACGTGCTCCGCGAGCGCGGCGGCCGGCTTCTGGAGCTCCGCCACAGCGGGGCCCGCGAGATCGGCTTCCGCCTCGGTGGGACGCAGCACCGCATCGATCCCAACCGGATCTTCACTCCGGCCGGCCGCCGAGCCACGCTGGAAAGACTCTCCGCCTGGTCGCAGCCCGCCGACGACGTGGTGGCGGCGTTTGCCGACGAACTGCTCTCCACCTTCGCCGTCGACGACGTCGACCTCGTGGTCGCCCTCCACAACAACACCCCCGACCGCTACACCGCCGCGAACTACGCGGCCGGCGGCCCGCTCGCCGCCGACGCCGCCCGCGTGAGTCTCCGACCGGGCGGCGATCCCGACGACTTCTTCTTCGTCACCGACACCGCGATCTGCGAGGCCCTCGCCGACCGCGGCCACTCCGTGATCCTCCAGAACGAGGCGACCGTGACCGACGACGGGTCGCTCTCGGTGTGGTGCGGCCGGATGGGGATCCCGTATGTGAACGTGGAGGCCGAGCACGGCCACCGCATCGAGCAGGCGGCGATGCTTCGCGGCCTCCTCGACGCTGTCGCCGCGGTGCGGCCCCAGCGGGCGGTCCGGGGGGTGACGCAGCCGCCACCGGGCTGCGAGCTCGTGAACGTGCACGCCGTCGATCCTACGATCGTGATCGACAACCGGTACGCCACGAAGGCCAACGTGACCGGCATGCGGCTCTATCCGGCCAACGAGGTGTTTCTGGAGCGGTCGGCGGCCGAGCGGCTCGCCCGCGTGCAGGCCCGCCTCCGCGGCCAAAGCCTCGGCCTCAAGGTGTTCGACGGCTACCGGCCGCTCGCGATCCAGAAAGCGCTCTGGAGGATCAAGCCCGATCCCCGCTACGTCGCCGATCCGGCCAAGGGCTCGCGGCACAACCGCGGCTCCGCGGTCGACCTGACGCTCGTCGACGCCGCGGGCCAGGAACTTCCCATGCCCTCGGAGTTCGACGAGTTCAGCGAGCGGTCGCACCTCGACTTCACCGACGCGCCCGGTGATCGGCTCGGCAACCGCGAGATCCTCCAGAAGGCGATGCAGGCCGAGGGATTTCGGCCGTTGCCCACGGAATGGTGGCACTTCGACGCCCCCGGCTGGCGGGCGTTTCCGGTGATGGATGCCAATCCTTACGAACGGCCCCTCTTTCCCGACGAGCCGGCGGCGGAGTCGACGCCATGAACGGTTCATGCGGGCCGCAGGCCCGTGTGGTGCGCGCCGTGATCCTAGCCGCTGGCATCCTCGCCGGAGCCGCCGCGACAGGGGCCGACGCGCTGGTGACGATCGAGGGCTGCACGCTCGTGCCCGCGGACTGGGCCGATGGCGACAGCTTCCGGGTCCGCACGCCCGCCGGGGAGGAGCATACGGTGCGGCTCTACGCCGTCGATTGCCTCGAGCACCACGTGTCCGACGAGACGGCCGCGCGGCGGCTGCGGAGCCAGCGGCGGTATTTCGGGATCGCCGAGGCGAAGCCCGACACGGCGGCATCGATCGAGTTCGCGAAGCAGCTTGCGGCCGAAGCCACGGCCGAGACCCGGCGCCTCCTCGCCAAGCCGTTCATCCTGCACACGAGCTTCGCCGACGGCCGGGGCGACGCCCGCTTCAGGCGGATCTACGGCTTCGTGACGAGCGCCGACGGCCGCGACCTCGCGGAGCAACTCGTCTCGAAGGGGCTCGCGCGGGCCTTCGGCGTGGCCCGAAGCACGCCCGCGGGTGATTCCGGGGACGAGTATCGCGAGCGGCTCGCCGACTTCGAACTGCAGGCGGCGTCACGGCGGCTGGGCATCTGGGCCCATACCGACTGGGACCGCCTCCCGGCCGAGCGCCGCATCGAGCGGATGGAGGCCCGGGAACTCCAGGGAGCGATCGACGGGGCGGCGGCGCCCCCCGCGGGCTTCGTGATCGATCCCAACACGGCCTCGCGGGGCGACCTGATGCGGCTGCCCGGCGTGGGCGAGACCCTCGCCAATCGGATCATCGAGCGGCGGCCCTACCGCCGAGTCGTCGACCTGCTCGAGGTCGAGGGGATCGGCCCCGCGAAGTTCCGGGAGCTCAAGCCGCTGCTGCGGATCGAGGCAGCGCCGTAGGGATCTGCCCGAGGGACGACTCGGCCAGCCTGCACATCTGCACGTGCAGCTCGGTCGCCTCCGGCAGCACCGCCTCGAGAATCACCTTGAGGCTCGACGCTGGCCGGCGGGCGAGCAGGCCTTCCTCGTATCGCACCGGCGGCTCGCCCAGGGGGAAGCCCAGCCGGCGGCGGGCCGCGGCAAACACCCTGGCCGGCTCGGCGACGACCTGCTCCACGGCGACGAGCAGGCAGCGCGTCGGATGACGCACGACGAACTCGTGGATCCGCCGGTTGTAGTGGAGCCAGACGCGGGCGGCGAGGAGTGGATGGGTGGCGAACGTCTCGTCGCCCCGCCGAAACAGCGAGTCGACCACTTCCCACGGGCTGCGGACCACGAACAGGAACCGCGACTCGGGCAGCAGCTCGGCCCAGAAGTCGAGAAACAGGCACGTCCGCGGATCCTTCCAGCCCCACGGCGCGCCCGCAGCCGCCTTGGCCGCGACGAGCTGCGCGGCGGCGGACCGCATCTCCGGCGGCACGGTCAACTCCCCGACGAGCGTGAAGCCGTGCTCCGGGACACCGTTGGCTTCGAGGGACCGCGCGTGGATCTCGTAGAAGTCGAGGTCCTCGAAGTGCCCGCGCTCGTTGCCGCGCGAAGGACCGATCAGCCGCGTGCCCAGCGACACGCCAGCCCCCTCGACGAGCGAGGCGAGCAAGGAGGTTCCCGAGCGGTGCATGCCGGAAACGATCAGCGCGGAAGTGACTGCCACGGGATTCATGCGGCCTGCTTCCGGGGCGCCTCCCGGCGGTCGGTCGCCTCGGCGGACGTGGGTTCCGGCCGCGGTCCGTGCGCCGGCGGCTGGAATCCGGCGGCCACGATCGAGAGCAGCGCCGGCAGCGATCGATCCCACGTCATCCGGGCCGCGGTCGCGCGGCCGTCAGCGCCGAGAGCCCGGCGCAGGGCCGCGTCGTCGACCAGCCGCCGGACGGCCGACCGGGCCGCGGCGACGTCGGACACGATCAGGCAGTTCTTCCCGTCGACGGCGTATTCGTCGAGCCCGGTCACGTCGCGGACCACGACTCCCCCGCCGGTGGCCATCATCTCCAGAGGCGGATAACTGAAGCTCTCCACGCGCGACATCTTGAGGAGGATGTCGCAGCTGGCATAGATCGCGGCCATCTGCTCGTGGGGCACGGCCTCGAAGAAGCGGTCGCACCGCCAGCCCGGCTTCGGCCCGCCGGCGGCCGACACGATCCAGACCTCGCAGTCGTCGAAGCTGCGGACGGCCGCCGCGGCGTCGTCCATGCCCTTGAAGGGGATCACGGTCGGCCCCTCGAGCAGGATCCGCACCTTGGGGCCGCGGGGCTCCAGCGGGATCGCCGCCGCATATTTGGCCGGGTCGAGGCCGTTGCCGATGTAGCCGCAGGGCTGGCCGAACTCCTGCCGCAGCCAGCGGCAGATCCAGCCCGCCATCGAGACGTACTCCAGATCCCGACGGAGGTAGGTGGCGTGCACCTGCTTCTTGAACTCGGGGCACTCGTCGAACCGGCGCTCGTCGGACTGCACGAAGTACAGCTTCCGGCTGGCCGGGAAGTGATCGACCATCGAAACCGTCGACCAGCCGGTGGCCACCACGGTGTCGAGCCGCTCGAAGAGATGGCGGGCGGCCGTGTTGAAGGGGATCACCGGCACGCGGTTGCCCGACCACCAGGGAATCGAGTCGCGGTTGTCCTGACTGATCAGCAGCACGTCGCACCCCGCTTCGAGCAGCCGCTTGGCATGCTCCAGGATCACCGCGATGCCTCCCGAGATCCCGGTGCCGGGGATCAGGTAGGCGATCGTCGGCGCGAGGCGGCACTTGTGCCGGTGCTCCTCCTGCGCACGCTGCTCCCAGTGCGTGTCGGCCGCCTTGAAGTTCAGTTCGTTGTTGCCGCGGTGCAGCCGAAGGTGGACGAGGTTGTCGCGGATCGCTCCGAACCGGTAGCCGAAGTGGGCCAGCCGCATCCAGAGTTCGTGGTCTTCGCGGTATCGCATGCCGGGCTTCAGGCCCCCCACGTCGACGAGCGCCGCCCGCCGCACCATGACCGTGCTCTGGCAGGGGACGCAGATCCGCCGCAGCATCTCCAGGTCGCAGTCCGGGCTCGTCACCTTCTGGCCGTCGTGCAGCCCCTCGATCTGCCGGGTGCCGTCGAGCCGCGCCGTCCAACCGCCATACACGACGTCGCACCCGCGGACCTCCATCTCGCGGACCGAGATCGCCAGCCGATCGGGCGCGGCGACGTCGTCGCTGTCGAGAAATGCCACGTATTCCCCGCGGGCTTCCTTGATGCCACGGTTCCGGCCCCGCACGGCGGTGCCGGATTGGTCGAGGTAGGAATAGACGCGGATCCGCGGATCGTCGCGGTAGGCATCGACCACCTGCATCGTCTCGGGAGGGGAGCCGTCCGTGACGAGGAGCAGTTCCCAGTTCGGGTACGACTGCCGTCGGATCGATTCGATGGCCTCGCGGAGCTCGTGGGTGCGGTCATGGATCGGGATGATCACCGAGACCAGTCCGAGGCATTGCCGGGGTTCGGCCGGGCTCGGCGCCGAACTCGGAGGCGGGGGCACCCGCGGCGCGGCGCGGCGACGACCGACGTAGGGCCGCAGCGCGTCCCGCACCTGGGGCGGAATGCGGGAGCGGACCGCCTTTTCGAATCGCTTGAAGAACCGTTTCCGAGCACCCTGCATGCGCCTGCACCCTGTGCACCGCCATCGCCAGCCGGCACCGACCCCCCACGGCAGAGGGATCGGCGGAAGGTGGAGAATGGCAAACGGCGCGGGGCGTGAACAGGGCAGTTTCCGCCGCCGGGCCGTCGCTCGGCGGGCGTTCAGGCCGCCGCGGCGCGGCCGCCGGCGCGGGGTGCCGCGAGCCTGAACAGGGCAAAGAGCTCGTCGGCGGTGAGGCCCGTCGCCGCCGGCTCGCCGGCCTGCGAGAGGATCGCCTCGGAGAGGTCTCGCTTGCGCCGGAGCACTTCGTCGATCCGCTCCTCGATCGTCTCGGCGGACAGGAACCGCGTGACGGTCACGGCCCCCGCGGCCCCGATGCGGTGAGCCCGGTTGATCGCCTGGTCCTCGACCGCCGGGTTCCACCAGCGGTCGAACAGGAACACGTACTGCGCGAACTGGAGATTCAGGCCCACGGCCCCGGCCCCGTACGAAAGCAGCAGCACCGAGTGCCTCTTCTCCTGCCGGAATCGGCGGATCGCCTCGTCGCGGGCCGCGGTCGACATGCCGCCGTGGTACTGCAGTGCGCCGAATCTCGCCAGCGAGATCTCCAGGCGGCCGAGCGTCTCCACCCACTGGCTGAAGACGAGGGCCTTGCGGCCGCTGGCCTGCACCTCTTCCAGCTCCGCCTGCAGGCAGTCGAGCTTCGCGCTCTCTCCCGTCGCGGTGTCGAAGTTGCAGATCTGCTTGAGCCGGAGCACCAGCTCGAAGACGTGCTGGATCGTGGCCTCGTCCCCCATTCCCGAGAGCCGCAGCACTCCCTCCTCCTCGGCGCGACGATAGGTCTCCCGCTGTTCGGGACCGAGCTCGATCCGCTCGTCGCGATTGAGCCGCGGCGGCATGTCCTTGAGGACCTTGTCCTTCGTGCGGCGGAGGATCTGGTCGCTGACCGCGGCCCCCAGCGCCCGGGGAGTCATCCGCTCGTTGAGATGCCCCGGATCGACGAACTCGAAGATGCCCACCAGGTCGTCGGCGCTGTTCTCGATCGGCGTGCCGGTGAGGGCCCACGACCGGCGGCGGTCGAGCCCGCGAACCGCCTGGTTCGTCTGGCTCCAGCGATTCTTGATCCGCTGCGCCTCGTCGAGGACCACGAGATCGAACGACAGGCCGAGCTGCGCCACCAGGTCGCGGTCGCGGACGAGCACCTCGTAGTTGGCGAGCTTCACGGGCACGTCGGCCAGACTCCACTGCCAACGCCGGCGAAGCTGGTCTCCCTCGATCACCGCCACGACCAACTCCGGCGCCCAGTCGGCGAGTTCGCGGGCCCAGTTGGAGACGAGGCCCTTGGGGCAGACCACGAGCACCCGCCGGGCCTCGCCGCTCCGCACGAGCAGGCGGATCGACGAGATGGCCTGCATCGACTTGCCGAGCCCCATCTCGTCGGCGAGCACCGCCGAGTGCCGCGGCACGAGGAAGGCCATGCCGTCGAGCTGGAACGGAAAGGGTTTCCGGGGGAACTCGAGCCTCCCCGCGTGCAGCATGGTCTGCAGATCGGGCTGCAGCAGGTAGAAGAACTTCTCGGACAGCTTGACGACATCGCGGGGCGGTGCGATCCGCGTCCGCCCGGCGGTCGGCGCCGGGGAGACGGAGCCGGCCGACTCGTCGACCGCGATCGTGGGCCGCGCGGTGCGGGGGGCCGCGGGCGGCAACGCCGCAACGGGGGGCGTGAAGTGGTAGCTGGCCACCCGGGGCCGGCTGAAGCCTGGATCGATCCGCACGAGCGTCGGCGTGCGGCCGGCCACGGGCAGCCGGAGCGCGGGAGGACGGGGAAGGGTGGGATTGCCCCATGGCCGCACGTCCGCCGCGATCACGAGATCATCGTGGCGGATGGATCGCACGCCGTTGGCGGGGTTGGGGGTCATGCCCGGCCTGCCTAGTGCCGCTGCGCCTCCTCGATCGCGGCCCGGATCCGTTCGAACGGCTCACCGAGTTCGACCGCCCCGGCCAGGGCGGCGAGCCGCTCGCGGATCGCCCCCGCGTCGGCGGCGTCGCTCGCATGCGGCGTCACGTGCGAGGCGCCCACCACGAATCCCGTCGCCGCCTCGCCCACCAGCGGCTTCACCAGGGCGACGGGCAGTTTCGTGTGCTGGCGAACGCTCAGCATCGCCTCGTGATCGGTGAGCACCACGGCCGGCGTGGCCTTGCTCTCCGCGAGCAGGGCGCCGCCGATCTGCTGGCCGTGCAGGTGGCCGTGGAGCGTGGGGCCGTAGAGGATCTGTTGGGCACGGGTCACCTTCACCGGCGCCGTGCAGTGGAACTCCAGGGGACGGCCGAGACCATCCACCACGAGGTAGCCGCCGAACAGGCCGTGGTGCGGCGAGTCGACCGCCGTCAGGAACCCGTACACCGCGGCACCACCTGCCGCTTCCGCCTGCTGCTGCTGCATCCCGGTTCCGCTCCGTCCTGCACCGTGGGGCCGCCGTCCCTGGCGTCCCCCGGGGCATCCCATGGATCGGGCATCGCCGCCGGCCACTTGAGCCATCCGAGCCACCGCGGTGGTGGGGGGGTGGATTTCCCGGCGCCCGTGTCGCTGCGGGGCTGGGCAAACCCTTCCGGTCGTGCCGTCCGCTCCGGTCGATCCGTGGAAAAACCGTCGATTCGAGCCTAGGATAGTCTGCCGAGGGCCGCCGCGCCCGTGTCTGCCTCCGGCGGGAATGCCATGAGCGACCGTCCTCCGATCTTCAGTCAGTTCGACATCTCGGCAGGCACCGTTCCGTCGACGAGCCAGCAGCCGATCACCGGCGACCTCACCGAGACCAACGCCCTGCTCCGGGAGATCGTCGGCACGCAAAGAAAGTCGGTCGAACTGCTCGTGGAGCTCGTCAACCAGGTCTCCCTCCAGCAGCGGCAGCGGGTCGCGGAACTGAAGGCCTGGAAGGAGGCCAACCCGCAGCTGGCCAAGGCCTGCCGGCAGGCGGCCGAGTCGCTCTCGAAGGTGCACACGGAGTTTCTTTCGAGCCTCGCCCAGGAGGCCGCCGACAACGCCGAGGTCTTCTCGGATAGCGACTACGCGCTCGGCGAGTTCATCGACCGGTACGGCCCGCGACTCGCCCACTTCAACGGGGTGCTCCAGCTGTTCGCCCAACTCGGAGCCCCCCTGCCGCCGAGCGAGACCCCGGCGGACGGCTGAACGCGTCGGGCTTCGGCGCGGCGAAGCAGCGCCTGTTTCTGCAGCGGCGGTTCCGCGGTTAGGCTTCCGTCGTCGAGGTCCGAAGCGAGCCGGAATCGCGATGCCGGCCCGCTCGCCACGTCCCCTTCGCACGTTCTTCTGGAGTCCGCGCATGCCCGGCACCACGACCGCCCAGGAAAAGCCCCCGGTGTTCGAGGTCGCGAGCGAGTCGGCGGTGAGGCACGCCCGCGCCGCGCTCGACGCCCACACCGTCGAGATGATGGCCTGGCACTTTCACGAATCGACCGGCTGTCCGTTCTGGCTGGAGTACGCGAAGTCGCTGCCGTTCAATCCGGTGACGGACGTCCGCGGCTACGACGACCTCAAGAAGTTTCCGCCGTTCGAGGACGAGTGGCTTCGCGGCGGGCCCGTTCGACGCTGGGTGCCCAAGGGGCTCGCGGATCAGCCGATCTACGTGTTCGAGACGGGCGGCACGACGGGCGTCCCCAAGTCGCGGGTCAACTCCCGTGACTTCCGCACCGACTACGAGATGTTCAGCGAAACGCTGCCCGAGAACTATTTTCCGCGGGGAGCCAACTGGCTGATGCTCGGCCCTTCCGGCCCGCGGCGGCTGCGGCTCTCGATCGAGCACCTGGCCCAGCATCGCGGCGGCATCTGCTTCTGCGTCGACCTCGACCCGCGCTGGGTGATCAAGCTGATCCAGAAGGGCTGGATGGAGCACCTCGAGGCCTACAAGCAGCACTGCATCGACCAGGCGATCACGATCCTCGAAGCGGGGCACGACATCCGCTGCATGTTCACGACGCCGAAACTCCTGGAGGCCCTGGCTCTGGCCCTGGAAAAGAAGGGCACGACGATCGGCAAGGTGGGGATCACCGGCATCTTCTCGGGAGGCACCGAGTTCACGCCGCAGTGGACGCGGTTCGCGGTGGAAGAACTGCTCGACGGCGCCTTCATGACCCCCACCTACGGCAACACGCTGATGGGCCTGGCGGCGAGCCGCCCATGCGTGCCGGCCGACGGCTACACGATCGCCTACTACGCCCCGCAGCCACGGGCGGTGATCGAGGTGGTCGACTTCGACGACCGCGACCGCGTGGTGCCCTACGGCGGCACGGGCCGCGTCCGCCTCACCACGCTGACCAAGGAGACCTTCATCCCGGGCTTCCTGGAGCGGGACGAGGGGGAGCGGGAGCGACCCTACGCGAAGTATCCCTGGGACGGCATCAGCGGGGTCCGCCCGTTCCGCCAACTCGCCGCCACGACGACGGTGGGGGTGTACTGACTTCACGGCTGGCCCGGCCGTCCGGCCTGAGGTCGGTCGCGGCTCCGAGCCAGCCCGCCGCTTCGGCCCCCATCGCTCACGCGATCGGGGCTCTCGGAGGAACCGTGCCGGCAGTTCGACAGCACCGGAAGCGTAACCGCGTAAGCGGTACGGCAGCACGACGCCACCCGCCGCTTCGGCCCCCATCGCTCACGCGATCGGGGCTTCCGGAGGAACCGTGCCGGCAGTACGACGTCACGCCCGGCCGTGGACGTACTGCTCCATCTGATGAAGGGCCATCTCGCAGCGGGCGTGCCGATGGGCGTTCACGTCGCCGATCGACACCATGCCCACCACCTCGCCGTCGCCGTCCACCACCGGCACGTGCCGAACGCGATGCAGCCGCATCTGGTCCGCGACCTGGTCGATGCCCGACTCGGGAGAACAGCAGAGCACGGTGCGCGTCATCACCTCGCCGACGAGCGTGGTGTCCGGTGAGCGGGCCTCCGCGACCACCCGCCGCAGCACGTCCCGTTCCGTGAAGATGCCTGCGAGGCGGTGATTCCGCATCACGATCAGCGACCCGATGCTCTGGTCGTTCATCCGCCGGGTCGCCTCCCGAACCGTGGTGTCCGGAGTGGTCACGATCGGACCGCATCCGGCGCCCGGCCGACTGCGGCCGGCCCGCACCTTCTCGTCCAGGAGATCCATGACGCACTCCATGAGACCACCTCCCAAAGTTCCGGCGTGAAAATCCCTCGTCCCCGGTGACGCAAGTGTATCCCCGAGGCCGGCCCGTCGACCAGATCGGCCGGCTGGCACACCCGGCGCGGCTGGTATTCTCATGACGACGCATCCCCGCCTCTCGAGATCCCACCATGCACCTGCCCGCCTGGAGATTCGGCAAACCCTACGAGTCGCTCGAACGCGAGACGCTCGTTCACTTTCTCACCGGACAGCCCGTCGCCGAAGTGAGCCAGGTGGGCGGGGCGATCGTCGGCCGCGACCTGCAGAAGGCCGCCGGGGCACGCAGGGCCCTGCTCGCGATCGACCCGGAGGAGATCGTCGAGCGGCTGCAGACGGCGGGCAACCTCTACGCCAACGGCACCGTGACCGTCGGTGACTCGAAGCAGTCGCCCGCTGACTTCGTCGCCTGCCAGTCGGCCACGACCGGGCTGCCCGAGAGCCTCTGTCGGGCCAACATGCAGAAGAACATGTTCGTGCTCTCGAACATGGACCGGATCCTCGACGCGCTCTCCCGCGGCCTCGACACGGCGATCCTCTGGAGGGGCTACGGCGTCGAGCACCGCGGCGTGACCGTCAGCTACCAGGCGCAGGCGCCGGTGCTCGGGCTCGTGCTCCCCTCCAACTCTCCGGGCGTGCACACGCTCTGGCTCCCGGTGATCGCGCTGGGCGTGGGGCTGGTGATGAAGCCAGGGAGCCAGGAGCCGTGGACGCCCTATCGGATGGCGGCCGCGATGGTGGAGGCGGGCATCCCGGCCGAGGCGATCGGGCTGTATCCCGGAGCCACCGACGTGGGCGCCGGGATCCTCACCGGCTGCCGCCGCAGCATGATCTTCGGCAGCGCGAAGACGGTGGAGCAGTATCGGAGCAACCCCGGCGTGCAGGTGCACGGCCCCGGGTTCTCGAAGATCCTCCTTGGCGACGACTGCGTCGACGACTGGCAGCGGCATCTCGACGTGATGTGCGAGAGCGTGGCAATCAACAGCGGCCGCGGGTGCATCAACGCCTCGGCGATCTATGCCAGCCGCCACACGAAGGCGATCGCGGAGGCGATCGCGGAGCGGCTCGGTCCGATCGACGTCAAGCCGCCCGACGACCCCGACGCCACGCTCGCGGCCTTCACGATCCCGGGCGCCGCCAAGGCGATCTGGGGGCAGATCGAGGGGGGGCTCGAGGCTCCCGGCGTGAGCCATGTGACCGCGGCCTACGGCGACCGGTTCGTCGAGGGCGAACGGTGCGGCTGGCTGCGGCCGACGGTCGTGCACTGCAGCTCACCGGAGCCGGAGATCGCCAAGGCCGAATACATGTTCCCGTTCGTGAGCGTGGTGGAGTGCCCGCAGGACAGGATGCTCGACTGCATCGGCCCGACGCTCGTCTGCTCGGCGATCACCGGCGATGCCGGGTTCATCGACCGGCTCGTCGACTGCACGCACATCGACCGCCTCAACCTCGGGCCCGTGCCCACCACGAAGCTCGACTGGCTGCAGCCGCACGAGGGCAACATCATCGACTTCCTGTACCGCTCGCGGGCGCTGCAGGTGCCGGTGGCCGCCGGGTGAGCCGCGCCGTGCACCCCTTCGATCCACCGTCGTTCGCATGCTCGGCGCCCACGCGGCTGGTCGTCGGCCCGGGCTCGATCGGCCGGCTGGGGGAGCTCGCCCGCGAACTCGGCGGCACTCGGGCGCTGGTGGCCAGCGATCCCGGGATCGCCCGGGTCGGCCACACGGCGGCCGGGATCGCGGCGCTCGAGGCTGCCGGGCTGGCCACGGAGGTGTTCTCCGCGTTCACGGAGAATCCCACCGAGGCGGAGATCGCGGCCGGCACGCACGTGGCGCAGGGGTTTCGTCCCGATCTGCTCGTCGGCCTCGGCGGCGGCAGTTCGATGGACTGCGCCAAGGGGATCAACTTCCTGCTGTCCTGCGGCGGACGGATGCGCGACTATCGGGGCCGCGGCACCGCGACCGGCCCGCTGCTCCCGTCGATCGCGGTGCCTACGACGGCCGGCACCGGCAGCGAGACGCAGTCGTTCGCCCTGATCACCGAGGACGGCACCGGCACGAAGATGGCCTGCGGCGATCCCCGCGCCGCCTTTCGGATCGCGGTCCTCGACGTGAACCTGACCCTCACCCAGCCGCTGACACTGGCCGCCGTCACCGGCATCGACGCCCTCGCCCATGCGATCGAGAGCCACGTCAGCACGGCCGCCACCCCCGCCTCGCGGATGTTTTCCCGGGAGGCCTGGCGGCTGCTCGCCACGAGCCTGCCGAACGTGCTCTCCGACCGCGACACGACCCACGACCGCGCCGCGGTGCAGTTCGCCGCCGCCCTGGCCGGGTGGGCCATCGAGAACGCCATGCTCGGCGCCGCCCACGCGCTGGCCAATCCCCTGACCGCAGCCCATGGCGTGGTGCACGGCCAGGCGGTCGGAGTGATGCTGCCGCACGTCGTGCGGTTCAATGCCGCGTCCTGCGGGGCCGCCTACGCGGACCTGCTGGGTGCCGTCGGCATCGACGCCTCGGCGGCCACCAGCGGCGCGACGCTGGCCTCCTGGCTGACGCGGATGCTTGCGGCCGCGCGACTCGCGACGACGCTGGCCGGCTGCGGCATCGCCGCACCGGAGGTCGATCTCCTCGCGGCCGCCGCTGCGGCCCAGTGGACCGCGGGGTTCAATGCCCGGGGGGTGACCGCCGCCGACCTCGCCACCCTCTACGAGGCCGCACGATGAGCGGCGTTGGCGGCCTGCTCCTGCTGGTCCTGGCGGCGGTCGTTCCCGAAGACGAGCCCGACGCCGCCCCCGCCGACGCCTGGCCCATGGCCCGCGGCTGCGCGGCGGGCACGGGCCGCTCGGCCGGCACGCTCACCCTGCCGCTTGCCGAAGCCTGGCGGCGCGAGTTTCCCCGCGCGGCCTTCGGCGCCGTGCCGATCATCGATCGGGGTGCGGTCTTCGTGGGCGATCTCGACGGGACGTTTCGGGCGGTGTCGCTCGCCGACGGCACCGACTGCTGGTCCTCCACCGCCGCGGATGCGGGCTTCCCCTCGGCTGCCGCCTGCGGCATCGCGGGGGGCGTGCGGTACGTGGTGGTCGGCGACGACCTGGGCGTCGTGCGGGCCTTCGATGCCGACTCCGGCGCGATCCGCTGGACCCACGAGACCGAGGGAGAGATCTCCGGGGGGCCGACGATCCTCGACGGCCCGGCGGGGGCGCGCGTGCTCGTCGGGTCCCAGGACGCCACACTCTCGTGCCTCGAACTCGCGACGGGCAGCCTGATCTGGAAGCACGAGATCGCCGATCAGATCCGCTGCTCGCCGACCGTCGCCCGCACGACCGTCGGCGACCGTGTGTTCCTCGCGGGCTGCGACGGCAGGCTGCACGTGATCGACGTGGCCGACGGGAACGAGACCGCGGCGGTGCCGATCGACGGGCCGACCGGCACCACGCCGGCCACGGCCGGCGATCGCGTGTTCTTCGGCACCGAGGGGGGGATGTTCTTCGGGATCGACGTCGTGAAGGGGGAGGTCGTCTGGCGGACGGCCGCCGCGTCCGCCGGCCAGGCGTATCGCTCGAGCGCGGCGCTCGCCGACGGGCTGGCGGTCGTCGGCTTCCGCGGCAAGGCGATCGAGGCCTTCTCCACCGCCGACGGATCGCGGGCCTGGCGGCACCCGATGCGCGGCCGCGTGGAGGCCTCGCCCGCGGTCGTCACCGCTGCGGGGCCCGACGCAGCGCCGCCGCGCACCGTGGTGATCGCCGCCGACTCCGCGGGGGGCGTGGTGGCGCTCGACGCCCGGACCGGCGAGCCGGCCTGGGAGTTCGATGCCGGCGGCGGCTTCGGCGGCGGGGCCGCGATCGCGGCGGGCCACGTGGTGCTCGCCTCCGACGACGGGGTCCTCTGGTGCTTCCGGAGCGGCGAGTGATGAGCTGGTTCCAGACCCAACTCGGCCGCGCCCCGCGCCGCCTCGGGTGACGAGTGAGCCACGATCCGACTCCGCCGCCGCCGTTCGATCCCGAACGATTCCGCGCCGAGGGCCGGGCCGTGATCGACTGGGTCGCCGACTACTGGGCGTCGCTCGCGGCCCGCCGCGTGACGCCCGATGTCCGGCCGGGCGACGTCCGCAGCCAGCTCCCGCCCCGACCGCCGGAATCACCCGTCCCGCTGGCCGACATCCTGGCCGACCTCGACCGCATCATCCTGCCGGCCCTCACGCACTGGCAGCATCCCGCCTTCTTCGGCTACTTCCCCGCCAGCGCGAGCGGCCCGTCGATCCTCGGCGAACTGCTCGCCGCCGGCCTCGGCGTGCAGGGGATGCTCTGGGCGACATCGCCCGCCTGCACGGAACTCGAGGCGCACGTGCTCGACTGGCTCCGCGACCTGCTCGGCCTGCCGAAACGGTTCGCCAGCGCGGGGGCAGGCGGCGGCGTGATCCAGGATTCGGCGTCGAGCGGCGTGCTGGTGGCGATGGTGGCCGCCCGGGAACGGGCGACCGCCCGGCGAACCAACGCCGGCGGCGTGACCGCCTCCGCGGCACCGCTCGTCGCCTACGCCAGCGTTGACGCCCACTCGAGCGTGGACAAGGCGGCCGGCATCGCCGGCATCGGCCGCGACGCGGTCCGCAAGGTACCCGTCGACGGACTCGGCAGGATGGATCTCCCCGCGCTCGCGGCGGCGGTGCATGCCGACGTGGCCGCGGGCCGGCGTCCGTTTTTCGCGGCGGCCACCGTCGGCAGCACGGCCTGCGGTGCGATCGACCCGCTGCCGGCGATCGCCGAGATCCTGGCGCCCCATTCCGCCTGGCTCCACGTCGACGCGGCCTGGGCGGGGGCGGCGGCCATCTGCCCCGAGTTGCGCGGGGCGGTCGTCGCCGGGGCCGAACGGGCCGACAGCTGGGGCTTCAACCCGCACAAGTGGCTGCTGGTCAACTTCGACTGCCACGCGCTGTGGGTGTCCGACCGGCAGGCCGTCGTGTCGGCACTCTCGACCAAGCCCGAGTACCTGCGCAATGCCGCCAGCGAGTCGGGCGCGGTGATCGACTACGCCGACTGGCAGGTGCCGCTCGGGCGCCGGTTTCGCGCCCTCAAGCTCTGGATGACCCTCCGCATGCTCGGTGCCGCGGCCCTCCGCGAGCACGTCCGCCGGCACGTCGCCTGGGCCCGTGAGTTCGCCGCCCTCGTGGCCGAGGATCCGCGGTTCGAGCTGCTGCTCGCGCCGAACCTGTCCCTCGTCTGTTTCGCGCTCACCGCCGGCGACGACGCCACCCGGGAGCTTCTGGACCGCCTCAACGCCACGGGCCGGTGCTTGCTGACGCATGCCCATGTCGGCGGCCGGTACGCGATCCGCATGGCGATCGGAGGCGCCACGACCGGCCGTGACGACGTGCTGGCGACATGGCGGCTGCTCGCGAGCCTGGCGTGAGGCCGCCACCGGCAGCCGTCGCGGGCTCGGGAGCTGCTTGTGATAAGGTAAGATGCGGAGTCGGCACACCCCGGAGAGAGTCACCCCATGCGAGTCGCTGCCGCTGCCGTTCTGACGCTCACCCTCGTCTCGACCGCCGTCGCGGAGGATGCCGTGCGCAAGCCGATGATGATTTCCGAGGCGAAGCTCCCCGCGGGCTTTCCGGCCCCGGGCCCCGTCGGCGAAGTGCTCACCAAGACCTATCCCGCGCATCGGCTCGCCCGGGTCCGCTCCGGCGGCGGCGGCGACGGATCGTTCATGAAGCTGTTCCGCCACATCGAGCGGAACGAGATCGCCATGACGGCTCCCGTGGAGATGGAGATGGCCGTCGCCGACGGGGCCGGCACCGCGGCCGGAACCGTGTCGATGGCCTTCCTGTACGGGTCACCGGACACGGGCACCCCGGGCCCCGACCCGGCCGATCCCAACGTCGTCGTGGAAGACGTACCCGAGACGACGGTCGTGTCGCTCGGCGTCCGGGGTTCCTACCGGGAGGATCGGTTCACGGAGTTCACCGGCAAACTCGAGGCGTGGCTCGCCGGGCACCCGGAGTGGGTCGCCGCCGGCCCCCCGCGGACGCTGGCCTACAACAGCCCGTTCGTGCCCGGAATGCTCAAGTACGCGGAGGTGCAGATCCCGATCGCCCCGGCCCCCGCCGAATCCGGGCGATAAAATTTACCGATCTTCCGCGGAGTGTTGGAACCGCGTTTGCCTGCATTTCCCTGCCCAGTCATGCCGATTTCCCCAGCGTGAACCGTCGCCTGCCGGCCCGCGTACTATTTGCTGCGGCCGGGAAGAAACCGGCCGGTTCACACCGCCCCGCAGGGGCAAGGAACGGCAGTCATGGCACGCAAAGATTCGCTCTCGAACCTCCGGGCGATCCTCGTCAAGCGACGGGACGCGCTGCGCAGCGCGCTGGCCGGGGATCTCTCCCTGCTCAAGGAACTCCGGAGCGAGTCGCCCGGCGACGTGATCGACGCGGCCTACGACTCGGCCCAGGACGAGATCAGCTCGCAGCTGGCCGAGGTGGAGAGCCGAGAACTGGCCAACATCGAAAACGCGCTGGAGCGGATGAAGGCGGGCACGTACGGCCAGTGCGAGGTCTGCGGCGGGCGGATCCCGCTGGCTCGACTCAACGCCCTGCCCTACGCGACCGTGTGCATCGAGTGCCAGCGGGAGCTGGAGCGGTCCGGCTCGGCCGGCCCCGGCCGGCGCGGCTTCGGCGAGGAGGAGTCGGGCGAGGAGTCGGTGACGGGCGAACTGGAACTCTGAAACCCGCCGGGGATATGCTGCCGGGGCTCGAGCCCTGCACATCCTCCGGGAGATTCCATGTCCGTTCGCATCGCCTCGGTGGTCCTGATCGCCGCCTTGGCCGGCGGGAGCATCGACTGCCCGGCGGCCGACCGGGTCGATCCCATGCGGCCCGCCCGGCTGTCCGCGGTCGAGCGGGAGCGGCTCTTCGAGCAGGCGGCCCGAGATGCCGAGCTGCTCGAAGCCCAGGGCCGACAGGTCCGCCGGATCACCGAACTGCTGCGGCCGTCGGTCGTGCACATCGACGCCACGAAGCCCCTTTCGCGGCCCCGGCCGGGCAAGACGACGGAAGGCGAGGCTGGCTCGGGCGTGATCGCCCGGGTCGCCGGGCTCGACGTCGTGTTCACCAACCGTCACGTGGTCAACGGCGCGGCGCTGCAGGACATCGTGATCCGGCTCGACGACAGTCGGGAAATCACCCCCCGGCGGCTCTGGTCGGACTCGGGAACCGACGTCGCGGTGCTGGAGATCGAGGCGCCCGACATCGAGCCCGCGCGGCTCGCCGACGGGGATGGCGTGAGGATCGGCGACACGGTGCTCGCGATCGGCAGCCCGTTCGGCCTGTCCAACACCGTGACGCTCGGCATCGTCTCCGCCACGGGCCGCCGGGCACTCGAACTGGGCGAGGGGACGGTCAAGTTCCAGGACTTCATCCAGACCGACACGGCCATCAACCCGGGCAATAGCGGCGGCCCGCTGGTCAACATCCGCGGCGAAGTGATCGGCCTGACCACCGCGATCGCCAGCAAGTCGGGCGTCAGCGAAGGCGTGGGGTTTGCGATTCCCACGGCGATGGTGACCTACGTCGCCAGCCAACTGATCCAGCACGGGATCGTTCCCCGGGCGTTTCTCGGAGTCTCGCTCGATCGCACCTTCGATCAGACGGAGGCCGACCGGCTCGGGCTGGTGCGGCCGGTCGGAGCGCGGGTGGAGATGGTCACGCGGGGTGCGCCTGCCGATCAGGCCGGCGTCCGGCCCGACGACGTGATCATCGAGTTCGAAGGGCGGCCCGTCGAGGACGACGACCACCTCATCAGTCAGGTCGGGATGACCCCGCTCGACACGACCGTGACGCTCGGCGTCTTCCGGAATGGCGAGCGGATCGAACTCCGCCTGCCGGTGGCGAGCCGCAACGACTTCGAGTGACGGCCGCGGCATGGGTCCGCAGCGCGGGGGGTGCCCCCGTGCTACGTGGCGTCGGCCGCGGCGGCGAAACCGCGGAGCATGCAATCGACCACGGCCGGCGCATCGCAGCCGAGAAGCAGATCGCAGTTGGGGCGTGAGGAGCGGGTCTGGCGCCGGTCGACGACCAGCATGCCGGCGGTGAGTTCGCCGGCGGTCTCGACGTCGGCGACCACCGGCACCTTCTCGAACAGCTCGGGGTTGGTGAGGGCCACGAGGGCGACCACGTCGTGCAGCCAAATCCCCTCGCTGCCGAGGATCTGCCGATGGGCCCGAAACGCATGCGGCAGCATCCGCCGCAGCAGCCGGCCGGCCCGCGAGAACTCGCGGGGCAGCTGGTCGAGGAACTCGAAGCCGAGGAACACCTGCGCCGACGTCTCGAGGGGCACGATGGTCTTCGCGACCGGCTCGCGCACCACGTGCCGGGCGGCCGGCGGGTCGGCGAGAAAGTTAAAGTCGGACACCGCCGACGCGTTGCCGGCCGCGTGGGCCGTGCCACCGGAGACCACCACGCCGGCCACGAGCTCCGCGATCGACGGGTCCCGGAGGAACACCCTGGCCACGTTCGTCAGGGGCCCCAGGGCGAGGATCGTGATCTCCCGGGGATGGGCCTTGATGCTTTCCCAGATCACCTTCTCGGCCTGGTGGCCACCGTGGAGCTGCACCCGGGGCAGCTCGGCCCCGCCGAGGCCGTCGGGCCCGTGCAGCCCGTAGGGCGAATCCGCCGGCGCCCCGTCGGTCGACGCCACGCCGAGCCTCGGCAGCCGCGGCGGGTCGAGAAACGCGACCACGGACTGGAGGTTGGCGGTGGCCAGCTCCGGCCCCACGCTCCCGGCGACGGCCGTCACGGCCACGACCTCCAGCCGCGGATCGAACAGGGCCAGGGCCAGCGCCACGGCGTCGTCGATGCCGGGATCGCAGTCGATGATCACCTTGCGGGGCTGCGTCGGTGGCACTCCTCGATCCTCGGGTAGGCTGGGGCGACGGCGGAATCGGGCGGGAGCCGGGGCCGGCGGCGTCAATCGTATCCCAAGCGGCCGGAGCGGCGGCCGCACACCGCAGGTTTCCGATGAGCCACAGACCCGCCACCTCCCCGGAACCCGACGACCTCGACGTGGTGGGCTGGACGGCGGAGTTGCGTCGCCGCGGGCGGCGTCCGGCGGCCGACGTCCGGCGGCTCGTCGAGGCGGTCCTTTCCGGCGACGTCGACATGAGCGACTTCGGCGGCTGGCTCGTGGCCCTCGCCGACCTGGGTGAGTCGGCGGCCGAGATCGCCGGCGTGGCGGAGGCGCTCCGCGGCCGGATGGAGCCGGTCCGACACGACCTGGCGGTGGTCGCCGATACCTGCGGCACCGGCGGGGACGGCTCGGGGTCGTTCAACATCTCGACGGCCGCCGGCATCGTGGTGGCGGCGGCCGGCCAGCCGGTCGCCAAGCACGGCAATCGCGCCGTCTCGAGCAAGACCGGCTCGGCCGACGTGCTGGAGCGGCTCGGCGTCCGGGTCGACGCGCCGCCGCAGACGAGCCGTCGCTGCCTCGACTCCGTCGGGCTGTGCTTCTGCCTGGCTCCGGTTCATCACCCCGCGATGGCCCGGGTCGGCCCGCTGCGTCGATCACTCGGCCGACCGACCGTGTTCAACCTCGTCGGACCGTTGTGCAACCCGGCCGCGGCCACCGTGCAGGTGATCGGCGTCGGCCGCCCGGCTGCCCGCGAGCCGCTGGCGGAGGCCGCCAGGATGCTGGGTGCCCGCCGGGCCGTGGTGGTGTCGGGGCACGTCGGAGCCGATGCGGCGAGGGCCTTCGACGAGGTGAGCCTCTTCGGGCCGACCGACGTGATCGACGTGACACCCGCCGCAGCCGATCGAGTGCGTTGGCTGCCGGAGGACTTCGGGCTTGCCACGGCTCCGGCGGCCGCCGTCGCCGAGTTGGAGGTGGCGGGGCCGGAAGAGAGCGCCGCGGCGATACGCGGAGTGCTCGGCGGCGAGCCCGGTCCGCGCCGCGACGTGGTGGTGCTCAACGCCGCCGCCGTGCTCTGGGCCGCCGGTCGGGCCGTCGACAAGCCCGCGGCCCGGCTGCTCGCCGAGCAGGCCATCGACTCCGGCGCCGCCGCGACGCTGCTGGATCGCTTCGCCGCCCTCTCGTCTGAGAGGGACTCCACGTGATCCTCGCGCGGCGCTTCGGCACCGCCTCGGCCGGCTGCTCCCGGTTTGCATGATCCGCAGGAACGAGGCTGCAGCGAGGGGCTGCCCGTGTCCGGGAGCCGGTGTTGCTTCCTCCGCGCAGCCATGGATGGCGGAGGGGAGGAAGCATCGAGCGCGTGGAGTGCAGGATGCCATTCCTGTTCGGCACGGCAGGTGCGGGACGGGCATTCCTTGCCGGGCGCGACTCGGGGCGTCAGGAAGCCGCACTCACGTGAGCGATGCGGGCATGCGGCCAGCGGGCATGGCTCGGAGATCGGGGCTTCCGATGCGGGGTCCGGGGGGGTGCGCCGCGGGTTGGAAACCCGCGATCCTCTCAGGCTCGGGGTTGTCCGTGCCCTCGAGCGGGCTGGGGGAGCAAGCGCAGGCAGGATGCCGAAGCGCCGCGGACACGCAGTGAGCCGAGGGCGGGAAGCCCGAGGCGAGCGGCCAGCGAGGGGGCACGGGCGGCCCCGAGCCCGCGCCACGCGAGGCTCAGTCCCCATCGCTCACGCGGTAGGGGCTTCCGGTACTGAGCCTACGGTAGTGCTCCGCGGGTTGGAAACCCGCGCTCCTCTCAGCGGCGGGTTGGAAACCCGCGATCCTCTCAGGCTCGGGGTTGTCCGT
>VGYR01000021.1 GCA_016872925.1 Planctomycetota bacterium | reverse complement strand
TCGACCTGTGGTCACTTGAAAGAACTATTCAAAGCTCAATAAAATGCCTGCTCGACGGCATCCCTCCGCAGCCCGACGTTCCCCATGCCGATACGCGTTCCAGCAAGTCGCCGAGGCTTCCTTCAGGGCTCGCTCAAGGGTTCCATCGCCGCCTCCGCCGCGGTGGCGATGCCCTACGTCATCACCTCGAAGGCCCTGGGAGACGCGGTCACCCCACCGGCCAGCGATCGCATCGTGATGGGCGGCGTCGGCCTGGGCAACATGGGCTCGGGTGACCAGCGGGCCTTCCTGAATCGGCCCGAGGTGCAGTACGTGGCGGTCTGCGACGTGCGGGCGAAGTGGCGCGACGACGCCAAGGCCCGGGTCGACGAGCACTACGGGTCGAACGACTGCGCGGCGGCCGTCGACTTCCGCGAACTCCTCGGCCGTGACGACATCGACGCGGTCCACATCGCGACGCCCGACCACTGGCACTCGATCATGACCATCGCCGCCTGCCGGGCGGGCAAGGACGTGTACCTCCAGAAGCCCGAGACGTTCACGCTCCGCGAGGGCCCGCTGATGATCCAGGCGGCCCGCCGCTATGGACGCGTCGTGTCGGGGGGCAGCCAGCGGGTGCTGGAGGACTATCGCGGAATCGTCGACCCCTGCTGGGCGGGCGAGCTTGGCCGGATCACCTCCATCGACATCGACCCCGGCGCCTCGTCGATGGCCTGCTACCTGCCGGCCCTCGCGACGCCGTCCGACATCGACTGGGATCTGTGGCTCGGCCCCGCGCCGTGGGAGCCCTACAACCCCGGGCGCTGCGACGGCAACTACGGCACCGCGGGCAACAGCTGGCGGTCGTACGTCGACTACTCGGGCGGCAGCCTGACGGACTGGGGAGCCCACAACTTCGGCGGCACGATCTTCGCCGCCGGTCTCCTCGATCTCCAGCCGGCGCGGGTGGTCTGGCATCCCGCATCCGCCGACGGGAGAACGCCGGCCCACGCGACGCTCGTCTACCCCAACGGCGTCGAAATGCACTGCAACCGGCCCCAGCAGCTCCGCCCGGCCGAACCCAAGGCCAGCGTGTCGCACGAGCGCGGCATCACGATCCGGGGCGACGGGTCGACTGCGAGCCCCAGGGCCGTGCCGGCCTACGCGGGCAGCGGCGGCATCTACGGCGACTTCCTGGAGTGCGTGAAGACGCGGCAGCGTCCGTTCCGCGACCTCGAGACGGGTGTCAACACGATGACCGCGCCCCATCTGCTGGCCCTCGCCCGGCGGCTCGAGCGGTCGCTCGAGTGGGATCGCGGCATGCAGCGCTTCGTCGGCGACGAGGAGGCCAATCGGCTCCTCGATCGCGCCCGCCGCGAGCCCTGGGCACTCTGAGGGCACACGACCGATGGCGACCGATCCGATCCAGCTCGACGCCGCGTTCGAGGCACTCGCCGCCTACGACTGGGACCGGGATGCCGCGCCGCTGGCCACGATCGACGCCGCCGTGGTCCGGACTCACGGCGACGCCGCACAGGCGTCGGACCTGGAGCGGCGGTTCCTGACCGTCGTCGCCGGACCGTCCTCGCGGGCGGCCAAGGAGTATGCCTGCCGGAAACTCTCGCTCGTGGGCACGGCGGCGGCGGTGCCGGCGCTGGCCGCGCTGCTCGCCGATCATGACCAGTCGCACATGGCCCGATTCGCGCTCGAGAGGATTCCGGCGGCCGAAGCCGCCGAAGCCCTGCGGCAGGCGCTCGGCACGGTCGACCGTGAACTCGCCGTCGGCGTCATCTCGTCGCTCGCCAACCGCCGTGATGCCGCCAGCGTCGCCCGACTGGCGGAGTTGCTCGGCGGTGACGACGACGTGGCGATGGCTGCGGCGGCGGCACTCGGGCGGATCGGCACCGCGGCGGCGGCCGAGGCCCTGGCGGCGGCGAGGCCGCGGCCGGGAGCGGCCACGAGCGCGGTGCTCGACGCCCGGATCGCCTGCGCCGACGCCCTGCTCGCCTCCGGCGACCGGACCGCTGCCCGGCAGATCTTCGCGGCGCTCGAGGCCGCGCTGCCCGCCAGGCCGCAGACCCACCGTGAGCGGGCACTTCGTGTCGCCGTGACGAGCGGCGGGCTCGCGTGCCTCGACGACTCCGTTGCCCCCTGACCACCGGCCGCGTGCGGCCGCCTGACCCCGCGCCCAGCGAGCGATCTCCATGACCTCCCTGCCGAACGTGCCCCGCCCGCGCCGGCTCGCGCTTTCGGCCGCCCTGCTTGCCCTGCTCGTGCTGCCCGACCGAGGGGTTCCGGCCGCGGAGCCTTCGGCTGCGGCACGGCAGGCCGCGGATCAGGTGCTCGACTATCTCGCGTCCGAGAACGACGACCTGGCGGCGGTCGCCCTCGACCGGGTGCGGCACGGCCTGAAGGGATCGTGGTTCACCCGCGCCGCCTGCGACCGCCTTTCCGGTCTCGAGGCTGGCCGGCAGGCCGCCCTGGCCGACCGCGGCGATGCGGCGGCCGTTTCCGTCGCCGTCAAGACGCTCGCGTCCTCACGCGAGCCGGACCTTCGTGCGGCCGCCGTGCAGGTCGTCGGACGGCTGGGCGGAGCGGCCGACGTGGCCATTCTCATGACGTCGCTGACGGCCGACGGCCCCGAGCGTGAGGCGGCGCGGCGCGGGCTCGTGGAAATCGCGGGCCCAGACGCAGCCGCGGCCATTCGCGCGGCCGCGGGCTCGGGAACGCCCGCGGCGCGGGCGATCGTGATCGACGTGCTCGCCGAACGGCGCGACCGGTCCGCGCTTCCCGTGCTCACTGCCGCAGTCACGGCCGACGACGCCCGCCTGCGGGGGGCGGCTCTGCGGGCGCTGGCCCGCTTCGGCGGCGCGGCGGAGATTCCCGCGATGGTCAGCGGGCTGCTGAAGTCGGCCGCGGAGGAGCGGAAGGAGGCCGAACTCGCGATCGTGTCGGTCTGCACGGTCTCGCCGGAGGCGACGGGAGCCACGGCCGCCCTCCTCGAACGGCATCGGGCCGCCGACGAGGCCGAGCGGCGGCTGCTCCTGCCGACCCTCGCCCGCGTGGGGGGACCCCGCGTGATGGAGATCATCGACGGCATGCTCGGCAACCCGACGACGCGGCCCCAGGCCATCGACGTCCTCGCGAAGTGGCCCGACGCAAGCGTCAAGGATCGGCTTCTCGACATGGTGGGGCAGGCGACCGATCCTCAGGAACGTGGCCTCCTGCTCGGTGCGCTGATCCGCATCGCCCCGCTGCCGGACAACAAGCTCGACGACCGCGGCAAGCTCGAACTCGTCAGGCAGACCATGACGCTCTGCCAGACGACCGACGACAGGGCCCGCTTGCTCGAGCGTGCCAACGCGATCCGCACGATCGAGGCCTTCCGGTTCGTGGCCCCCTATCTCGACGATCGCTCCCTCGCCGAACCCGCCTGCCGCAGCGTGGTGGAGCTGGCGCATCACCAGAAACTCCGCGACGCCCACAAGGAGGAGTTCCTCGTCGCCCTCGACAAGGTGCTCGCCACCACGGCCGACGAGGAACTCCGGGAGCGGGCCATCCGCTACAAGGCCGGCCGCACCTGGGATCGCAAGCAGAAGAACTGACGTCCCCGCGGCGTCACTTGCGAAACTGCCCGCCGTCGAGACCATGCCCCTTCATCAGGCGGTAGAGCGTGCCCCGGGGCAGCCGCGCCTCGCGAGCGGCCGCCGACACGTCGCCGAGGTGCCGCGTGAGCAGGTCGGTGAGAAACTGCTTCTCGAACCGGGCAACGTGCTCGGAACGCTGCGCGAAGAAGCCCACCGCTCCCGCCTCCGCCCCGCCGGTTCGGCCGGCGGCCGAAACCACCTCGTCGGGTAGGTCGTCGATCCCCGCCATCGGCGAGCGGGTCATGGCGATCGCGCGACGGACGACGTTCTGCAGTTCCCGGACGTTGCCCGGCCAGTGGTAGCCCTTGAGCACCTGGTAGACGTCCGTCGACAGACCGCCGACGCCCCGCCCCATCTCGGCGGCGGCCTTGTTGGCAAAGTGCTCGGCGAGCAGGCCGATGTCGTCCCCGCGTGCCCGGAGCGGTGGGAGGTCGATCCGGACCACGTTGATTCGGTAGAATAGGTCGCGCCGGAACTCGCCACGCTGCACCATCTGGTCGATGTCTCGGGAGGTCGCGGCCACCACGCGGACGTCCACGGGATTCTCCTGCCTGGCTCCCACGCGGCGAACCCGCCGCTCCTGGAGCACCCGGAGCAGTTTGGCCTGGAGCGCCGGCGGCAACTCCCCCACTTCGTCGAGAAACAGCGTGCCTCCGTCGGCGAACTCCACGAGCCCCATCCGCCGCGCATCGGCCCCGGTAAAGGCGCCGCGCTCGTGGCCGAACAGTTCGCTCTCGATCAGGGCATCGGGGATGGCCCCGCAGTCGACCGGCACGAACGGTCCGTCCGCCCGGCGGCTGCGGGCATGGATCGCCCGGGCGACGAGTTCCTTGCCCGTGCCGGTCTCTCCCGTGACCAGCACGTCGACCGAACTGGTCGCCACCCGGTCGATGACCGAGTAGACCTGCAGCATCACCGGGCTCTCCCCCAGGAACTCGGCGAACGAATAGGGCCGCTCGACCGCCCGGCGGAGCACCTCCTCCTGGGCCCTCCGCCGCGACGAGAACAGCAGCCGTTCAAGCGCGTCTTCGAGATCGGTCTCGACGCGGGCGATGTCGAGGTAGTCGCCCGCTCCGGCCTGGAGGCAGGCCCGGGCCGTGTCGACGCTCGGCTTCGGGTCGACGACCACCATCGGGAGCTGGGGATCCGCCTTGCGGAGGGCCGCATGCAGCACGTCGGCCGAGGGCCCGGATCGCGCCGTCACCACGCCCAAATCCCAGGAATCCCGGGCGAGCGTGGCCAGGGCGCCGTCGAGGCTCGTCTCGATCCGCACCTCGAGCGGTTGGAGCCGAGCCACCAGGCGCGAGTAGGGCAGGGCGGACGCGCCGGCGGAGTCGATGATGATGATGCGGGGCTGCTGCACGAAACCGAGCCTCGGGCGCGAGCGACCACCATTCGTGCGCCTGTGACGGCAAGTATGCAGTCGCCTCCCGGGCGGGGCAACCGCCGCCGCGGCTTCCGCCCGCGCGCGCCTCTGGTACATTCCAACCGGCGACTGCCAGGCGCGATCAGCGGTCTTTTTGGAGCCCACTCCCTCATGGCGATCGACACCTACGCCCCCTGTCCCGGCGGCACTGGCAAGAAGATCAAGTTCTGCTGTGCCGACCTCGTGGGTGACCTGGAGCAACTCGACAAGCTCGTGGAAGGGGATCAGATCTCCGCCGCCCTCGACCAGGTCAAGCGACTCGACGAGAAGCATCCGCGCCGCGCCTGCCTGATGGCCACGCGCACCAAGCTCGAGCTGGCGACCAAGCAATACGCCGAGGCGGCGGCCAGCAGCCGCGGCTTTCTCGACGCCTTTCCCGACAATCCCCTGGCGCTCGGCCATGCCGCGATCAGCGACGCCTTGGCGGGCCGCGTGCAGGAGGCAGCCGCCGCCTTCGACAAGGCCCGGGCGGCGGCGGCCGCCGCGGGGGGTGACGCGGCGGAGGAGCTGGTGAGGATCGCCGCCACGCTGGTGCAGGCCGCGGCCCAACTTGGTCACGTGGGCTTCGCACAGGGCATCGTCGACTGGCTGGGCGACGCAGGGCTCGGCAACGAGGAGGAGCGGCGGTTGCTCGCGGCCATCGTCGGCTCCTCGGGAGTGCCGCCGGCGCTACGAACCCGCGTCCGGCTCGAGCCCCTCGCCGAGGACTCGCCCTGGCGGTTCGAGTTCGACGCCGCCCTCGATCACGCCCGGCACTGGCGGCTGGCGAAGGCCCTGACCGCGTTCCGCAGCCTCAAGGGTGTCGCCGGTGAGTCACGGGAGTTGTTCTCGAACATCGCCGTGCTCTGCGAGATGCTGGCCAGGCCGATGGAGGCCGCCGAGTCGTGGGCCACGCTGGCCGCCCTGCGGAACACCCCTCCCGACGAGGCCGTCGAGGCTGCGGGCCGGGCGATCGCGCTGGAGACCGAGGCTGATCCCGACCGCTCGCCCGTCATCCGCTTCGCGACCTGTGCCGCCCCGCTCGGCGTTCCGGCCGGGGAGGAGGGCGTGGCCGCGATCGACCTGCTCGAGGACAAGCTCCGGCACGCGGGCCGGTTCGATCAGGCCGCCTTCGACCGCACGCAGTGGGTCTCGCGGAATGCGGCCCCGCCCCGCTCTGCCTGGCGGGTGTACGACGACGGAACGCCGGGGCGGCTCCTGGCGACGCTGCTGCTCTTCGGACGACAGACCGACCGCGAGCCCGAGGCCGTGCTGCAGGGCTTCGCCCCGGACGTCGCCGCCGCCCGCCCGGCGGTGGAGGCCTGCCTGGGCTGCACCTTCGGCGCCGACGCGACGACCGATGCGATGCCCGCGGTCTCTCCCACGAACTGGCTGGTGGCGGCGCAGTTCCGGATGCAGCCGCCCGCGACGATGACGCCGTCTCCTGCCGGTCAGCCGTCCGCCTTCGACGCCTTGCTCGACGAGCAGCGGAAGAGTGTCTGGGACCGCTTTCTGGCGGTCTGGCCCGACACCGCGCTGCCCGAACTGCTCGGCAAGACGCCCCGTGAGGCGCTGCGTGATCCGCAGTCCGCCCGGCGGGTGGAGGCCCTGGTGGCGGAAGGAGAGGCGACCTCGCGGCGGGCCGACGCGGCTTCCGCCTGGAGCGCCGTGCGAAAGCGGCTCGGCATGGCTGCGCCCGCGACCATCGACTCGGCGAAGCCGTTCGAGGATGGCGTGCCGCCGCTGCGGTGGCACCGGCTCGACATGAGCAAGCTCGCCCTCGACGACCTCCGCGGAGTCCTCGTCACCGCCGTCGATGCCGGGTTCGACGAGGCGGCGGCCCGCGCGGCCGAGAACCTCGCCGCCCGCCCCGAAGCCACGCCGGCCGACCGCTGGGAAGCACTCGGGGTGCTCGAGAGCCGGGCCGAGTCGAGCGTCCGCAAGCTCGAGATCCTCGGCGAGCTCCGCAGCCTCGCCAAGACGCTCAAGACCAGCGACGGCATGCTCGACGTGGCCGAACTCAGGGTGCGACTGCAGCGCGGGGATGAAGCCGATGTGGTCCGCCTCCTGGAACACGTCCGCCGCGAGCATGGCCGCGACCAGCGGGTGATCCAGGCTTTCGCCGAAGTGCTGATGGAGGCGGGAGTCGATCTCTCGGCCCTCGCGGGCAGGGGCGTTCCCGGCGCGTCGGGCGGGGGCATGGCGCCTCCCACGGCGGCGCCGGCGGCCGCCGGCGGCAAGCTCTGGACGCCCGGCGGCGAGTCGGCCCCGGCCGCCGGCGAGAAGAAGGTCATCTGGACGCCGAACTGAGGGCCATGGCGTCTTCGCCGTTCGACGAAGTCGTGATGCGACGGGCGCTCGAACTCGCGAGCCGCGGCCGTGGCTTCGTCGAGCCCAATCCGCCCGTCGGTGCGGTGGTCACCCGCGACGGCGCGGTGATCGGCGAGGGCTGGCACGAGCGGTTCGGCGGTCCACACGCCGAGGTGGCGGCGCTGCGGGCGGCCGGTGAACGAGCGCGGGGCGGGACGCTCTACGTGACGCTCGAACCCTGCTGCCACCACGGCAAGACGCCTCCGTGTACGGATGCGATCCGGGCCGCCGGTGTGACCCGCGTGGTGATCGCCACGGGCGACCCCTTTCCGCTCGTGGCAGGCCGGGGAATCGCCGCGCTTCGGGAGGCCGGCATCGACGTGGAAGTGGGCGTGCTCGCCCGCGAGGCCGAGCGGCTGACGGCCCCGTTTCGCACGCTGGTCACGCGGGGCCGGCCCTGGGTGATCGCCAAGTGGGCCATGAGCCTCGATGGTCGGCTCACGACCGCCGTCGGGCAGGGCCGCTGGATCTCGTCTGCGGAATCCCGCGGGCTCGTGCACGACCTGCGGACGCGAATCGATGCGATCGCCGTGGGCATCGGTACGGCGCTCGCCGACGATCCGCTGCTCACCCCCCGCCCCGACGATGCGGCGGACTCCGGGCCGCGCCGGCCGCTGCGGATCGTGCTCGACGGCCGGGCCCGGCTGTCCCCGACGAGCACGCTCGTCCGCACCGCCCGGGAGGCTCCCGTGCTCGTCGCAACCGGTCCCGACGCACCCGCTGACCGGATCACCATGCTCGAGGCGGCCGGCTGCGAGGTCTGGCGCGGGGCGGATCGCGACCCCGCCGCCCGCACCGGGGCGCTGCTCGCCGAACTCGGGCGCCGGCAGGCGACGCACCTGCTGGTGGAGGGGGGGACGACGCTGCTCGCGGGGATGTTCGCCGCCGGCCAAGTCGACGAGGCCTGGACCTTCGTGGCCCCCGTGATCATCGGCGGGGCGACGATCGGGATGCCGCCGCTGCCGGCAGGCGTGCGGCTGACGATCGAGGACGTCTCCTTTCCCGGAGGCGATGTCTTCGTCCGCGGAACCGTCCACTGAACGACCGCCCCATACGGACGCCACGTGATCCTCGCGCGTCGCTCCAGCACCGCCGCCGGGCTGCGCATGGCGCGAACTCGGGGCCGCCCGTGCCTGAGAGGAGCGCGGGTTTCCAACCCGCGTCTGAGTTCCTGCCCCCCGTAGCGCGGGTTTTCAACCCGCGGCGCACTTCCGCAGACCCCGCACCGGAAGCCCCAATCGCGTGAGCGATGGGGACCGAGCCGCGCGAATGCGCGAGGCTCACGGGTGACCCGTATCAGTTCGCCGGCATGTCGCGGATCACGTTTTGCCACCGGGTCACGAGGGCTCCGTCCCGGAACGACGTCTCGGCGACGGCGACGCGGAGCGACTTGAGGGCTTCGATGACCACGTTTCCGTGCTCGATGATCTCCTTCGCCGGCTCCGTCTCGTCGGCTGCCGAGAGTTCGCCCTGCGGATCGACGAAGCCTTCCTTGTTCTGCACGCACCAGTACCGGACCATGTAGATCAGCCAGGGCCTGATGGCGTCGAGAAGTCCGGCCACGTCGATCGCCGCCGCGCCCGCCAGTGGCTCGTCGAACGTCGCCAGTTGGGCTCCCGTCTCGAGCTTGCTCTCCGCGAGCGTCCGCCCCGCCTGCTTGGGCACGAGGGTGAACACCGCCGCCTGCCCACCGACGCCGACGGCCGGCTTGATCTGCTCGTCGAGTCCAGTGGCGGACAGCGGCCACGACCAGACGGAACCCTCCTCGACCTTGGCCCGCTCCGGTTCGGGGATCCGGTAGCCCTGCGGCACCGCGTCCGGATCGAGATCCCGCATGGAAGCGGTGAACTCGTCGGCCAGCGCGAACAGGTCGCTCAGGCCCTCCTTGAAGAGCTTCGGATCGGCCAGCGGCAGCACGATGGCCGGCTCCGCGATCGGCAGCGGGTCGGCGGAAGCCGGCAGGTCTCCCTGCAGCGCCTTCGTCCTTCCCTTGGCGTCGATCACCAGGCCCACCTGGCCGTCGGCCAGGCTGGCGAGGATCTTGCCACGGAGCGTCGTGGCCAGACGGCCGCCGTAGGGGGCGAGGTGCTCCGCGAACGAGTCGAACGAGCGCCGGTCTTCACCGTCGGCCCCTGGCCGACCGTGCCGGACGACGAGTTCCCAGGCCGCCGATCCGAGCCCGATCAGGGCATCGAATGCCTCGGGGTCGGACCGCATCCGCCAGACAAGCACCGCCAAGGGGGCTCCGCCCACGTGCTCCAGCACGTCGAGGCGGCTGTCGCCGTCGAAGGGCTGGTTGCCCCCCCAGTTCCAGGCGTAGCCCTCGTAGCCCTGGTCGGTCCGGAACGAATACGCCATCCAAGGCCCCGGCTTCGGCAGCCATTTCTCGTACTCGCCCGCCGCCCGCGCCGCGAGCCCGCGGATGTCGGCGACCGCCTCGGGGGAGAGCTCCTCGCCGGATTCGACCTGATCGACCGCGGCCAAGAGCGTCTCGACGCCGGCCTGCTCGTTGCCCACCGCCTCGACGAGCGGCTGGCTGAGATACGACACCGCGGTGATCCTCTTTCCGGCGTCGGCGCGGAGCGGAGCGAGCGGCGGCGCGTCGAGCAGTCCCGGCCGTCCGCTGCCCGGCACGGCGAGCTTCCCGAGGTGGTCCACGGAGTCGCCGATCGACACGATGACCCAGTCGTCGACGACGCCGATGGCGACGACCAGATCCAGGTCCCTGAGCCGATCGAATACCTGCTCGGCACGCTGTTCGTCCCCGGCGGCGGCGGCGATCTCCCGTTCGACCTCACCCCACGGGAGCCGGCCGCCATCCACGGTGAATGTCAGCACGTCGCCCCCGGCGACCTGCGTGCGTCCCAGGGCGTAGGTCGCGTCCCCCTGAAGAAGCCCCTGGCCCAGCGCTTCGAGCCGGGCGATCTGGGTGACCGCCACGTCGCGCTTGGTCGTCTTGAATCCCCATACGACGTCGGGCACGACGATTCCGTCGAGGTTGTCGGCGAGGGCCTCGAGCACCAGCCGGGCCTGACGGCCGGCGTCGATGCCCGCACCGCCGGCGAAGCCGAGGACGTCGTCCCCATCGACGTGCGGAAGCCTTCCCGGCACGTCCTCGCCCGCCGAGAACTGACCGCGCTGCTGGGCTGCCATCACCTTGCGGACGAGCGTCCAGAAGGTCACGCATGAAGGCTCGCCGTACACGAAGGTATCGGTCGCGACCATGTCGGCCAACAGGTCGGCGGCAGCCTCGTTCTCGGGAAGCGAAAGGAAGGCCTCGAAGGTCGAGAAGGCGCTGCCGGGCGTGATCCGCTGCTCCTCGTACGACTCGAGCGCTCGCTTCACGGCGGGCAGGTCCATGAGCGCCTTGAACGCGTTGCTGGCCACCAGGGCGTCGTACTGCTCACGGATGCGGAGTGACGACGAGAGGAACGCGGCGTCGGGGGGGACCATGGCGACGCCCGCCGGCCCCCGCGAGGGATCCTCCGCCGCCTGCTCGGCCCGCGGCGTGGACGCACCGACGGCCACGACAGCCACGGCCGCCAGCACGAGGCGACGGCTCGAAGCCAGACCGGGGAGGCGGGGCACCAACCAGAGCAGGAGAGTGGGCATGCGGCGTTCCTCGTCCGCGCGACATCGAACAGGAAGAGCGACTCGGCTCATCGCGACTCGATTTCGTAAGATACGCGATTTCAGCGGCGGGGGAACACCGAATGTCCTGACTCCCGCCGGGTCCGATACGCTGGCGACCCGGACAGGAGCGACGCCCGTGCTGATCGGTGACACCCTGATCGTCGACACGTTCGCGGAAGCCTTCAGGCTGCGGTTTGCACGGCTGTTGGTCACCGCCCACGACGACCACTGGCTCGCCGCCGCGGTCGACTCGACCTGCGGATATGGCACGAGCGTGATCGGCTGCGACGCCGAGGCGGGCCTGGAGCGCCGCCTGCCGGCCGAATCCACCCCGGACGGCCGGCCAGGGGCCCTCGTCATGTTCTTCGCATTCTCCGCAGAGTCACTGGCGTCCGCCGTCGCCAATCGCGTCGCCCAGTGCCTCCTGACCTGCCCGACGACGGCGGTCTTCGACGGCCTCGCGGCCGCGTCGGACCGGATCCCGATCGGTAGCCACGTGCGGTTCTTCGGGGATGGTCACGAAAAGGCGAAGATCGTGGGGGGAAGCCGGTTTTGGCGGATTCCGGTGATGGATGGCGAGTTCCTGGTCGAGGAGTCGGCCGGGGTCGCCAAGGGCATCGGGGGAGGCAACTTCATCGTGCAGGGTCGGAGCCTCGAGGCCACGCTCGCAGCGGCCCGTCGGGCCGTCGCGGCCCTGGCACCACTTTCAGGGGTGATCACGCCGTTTCCCGGAGGTGTCGTCAGGTCGGGCAGCAAGGTCGGGTCACGATCAGGGGCCTTGAAGGCGTCGACCAACGAGGCGTTTTGTCCCGGACTGGCCGGCCGCGCGGGCACGACCAGCCTGCATCCGGAGGCAAGCAGTTGCGTCGAGATCGTGATCGACGGAGTCGACGAGAACGCAGTCACCACGGCGATGGTGGCGGGCATCCGGGCGGCGGCCGGCCCCGATGTCCCGGCGATCTCCGCCGGCAACTACGGTGGCAAACTGGGCAAGTTTCAGTTTGCTTTGCGGCAGATTCTCCAGGCTTCCTGAGGCCGCGGCCCGCCTGCGGCAGCCGGTCTTCCCGACTGGCCTTCTCCGGCTGAAGGCCCGTTTGGTACTTCCCGACCCGGTCCGGGAACCTCGTCCCGGACGCCAGGTTTTCAAGGGTCGCTGCCATGACCGAATCGCCCGTCGAGCCGCGTCCGTCCCGCCAGGATCTGGTGGTTCCGCCCCCGCGCGGGGCGAATGTTCCGGTGATCGTGGGCACGCTCGCCTGCGGGGCGGCCGGCTTCGCCCTCGTCTGGGTGCTCGGAATCGGGAGGGGTCGGCCGCCGGAGACCACCGCCGAAGTTCCAGCAGTCGCCGACCGGGATGCCGGGCAGGAACCCGATCGAACCGCTGATGAACGACAGCGGGCCGCTACCCGTTCGCACGACCCGGCCGAGCCCGACATGCTGCCGCTGGCGGATGATGCGGCACCGATTGCCCGGTCTGCTCGCGTGGATCGCTGGCTGCGGCCGTCTCCCGGAGGCGTGACGACGGCCGGCGACGAACTCCTGAATCAGCCGGACCAGCCGCCCCGCCAGGTCTCACTCGACCTGCCGGAACCCGTGAGCGTGGCGAACCCACCCCAGCGCTTCGCCCGCTATCCGGAGGTGTCCGAGGCGGAGGGGGTCGTGGCAGCCGGATCGACGGATGTCGTGGACGAAGCTCCCCGGTCGGATCCACCCGTCGAGCCCTTGGAAACGGACCTGGCCGCGGATGCCGACACGCCCGTCGGTTCCGAAGCGCCGGAGGCGGATTCCTCACCCGCCGAGCCACCGTTCGTCCGCCACCCGCCGGCGGAACTGGCCACCGACCCACCGCCGCTCCCCAAAAACCCGGGGGACGTCGCCGCTCCACCGGAACCACCCGCTCTTCCGCCCGCCGAGCCCCTGTTCGCCGCGGCGTTTGGTGCCGCGCCGGCCGCGTTCGGCAGTGGTGCTCCTGCGGCCCCGCTGCCACCGCAGCCCCTCCCAAGCGAGAACCAACCGCCTCCCGGCCCCTTGCCGGCTCGCGCGGCGTCGGTGCCCGGAGCCGCTCCGCTGCCGCCCACTCCCCCCGCCCAGAATCCGGGCCAGGATCGTCCCGGACCGCTGCAGCTCGAGGGGATCCAGACGCCGCAGGTCTCCGTCGAGAAGCGGGGCCCGCGGGAAGTCTCCGTCGGGAAGCCGGCACGCTATGAGATTCTCGTGCGAAACGTCGGCAGCGCGACGGCCCACGAAGTGATCCTCCAAGACGCCGTTCCCCAGGGGACGACGCTGGTGGCCACCACTCCGGCGGCGAGCCCCGGCGCGCATGCGGCAGCGGAGGGCACGCTCGTGTGGACACTCGGCACGCTGCCCCCGGGGGGCCAGGCTGCGGTCACGATGGAGGTGATGCCGCAGGTCGAGGGGGAGATCGGCAGCGTGGCCAGCGTCAGCTTCCGGACCGATGCGTCGGTGCGGTCGCGGGCCACCAAGCCCGACCTCCGGATCGAATGCGCCTCGCCCCCGCCGGTGCTGATCGGCCGTGACATCCAGGTCACGATCACCGTGACCAATCCCGGCACGGGCGCGGCGACCGGCGTGGTGCTCGAGGGCTTCCTGCCCGACAACGTGTCACACCGCTCGGGACGTGAGCTCGAGTTCGACGTCGGCCAGCTGCGGCCCGGAGAGTCGCGCACGATCGACCTCGTGCTCGGCACGCGTGGTCCGGGCGTCCACGCCGCAGAGTTGGCGGCCCGAGCCGACGGCGGCATCGAGGTCAAGCACCAGGTGCCGATCGAGGTGACGGCCCCCACGCTGGAACTGGCCATCGACATGCCGCTCCGCCGGTTCCTGCAGCGGCCGGCCACCTGCTCGATCTCGATGGTCAACGCGGGAACGGCACCGGCCCAGGCCATCGAACTGGCCGTGCAGTTGCCCCCCGGACTGAAGTTCGTGAAGGCCAACAACGCCGGCTGGCACGACGACCGGGCCCAGCGGGTGCTCTGGAATCTCGAGGAACTCCCTGCCGGAGAGACCGGCACGGTGCAGGTGGTGGTGATGCCGGTCGAGTTCGGGCCGCAGCGCATCACGGCGGCCGCCCGCAGCGCGGACGGCCTTGCCTGCCAGGCGGCGCAGACCTGCGACGTCGAGGGGCTCGCGGCCCTCTCCTTTGAAGTGCTCGACAGCGAGGATCCGATCGAGCTCGACGGCGTCACCGACTACGTGGTCCGCGTCGGAAATCAGGGGACGAAGCCGGCGACGGGCGTGCGGCTCGCCGCCACGCTGCTCGGCGACCTCGAGCCGGTGGAGGCCCAGGGCCCCGCCGGCCACCGGATCGACAACCTGACGATCGCCTTCGAGCCCCTCGCCAAGCTGGCGCCGGCCGAAGAGGCGGTGTTTCGGATCCGCGCCCGCGGCCGGCGGGCGGGTGACCAGCGGATCCAGGTGCAGCTCACCAGTGCGGATCAGCCGGCGCCGATCACCAAGGAAGAGACGACCCGGGTCTACGCCGACCGCTGACCATCCGCTGCGAACCCCCGGCCCGGCCGCCACGGGGGATCAGGCCCGCAGCACCGCGCCGACGCGACGGCCACACTCCGCCACCACGAGGTCGACCAACCGGCTCGCCTCGTCGCCCGCCAGCGTGCCGGTCGTGCTGCGGAGGGTCAGGGCGACGACGAAGCTCTTGCGGCCCGTCCCCAGGCGTTCCGCGTCGCGCCACACCTGCACGAGCCGGCAGTGTTCGAGAAACGGTTCGACCGCACCGCGGATCGCCGACTCCACGCTGCCCCAGGGAACACCCTCGTCGACCACCAGGTTTACGTCGCGCTGGACCGGCGGATAGTCGCTCGGCCGCACCACCGGCCGCTCGCCGGCGATGGCGAACACGAGTTTGTCGATGCGGATCTCGGCCGCGGCGACCGGTCCCGGCAACGCCAGCCGATCCCGGGTCACGGCCGCCACCTCCCCGACGACCGCCACCCGCTCGCTGGCCTGCCCGGCGCGATCGAGGATCACCTCGGCCGCCCTGCCCGCCGCGAACGGGGCCAGGTCGATCGGCCGCGTGGTGAGGCGGACACCCGGGCCGGTGACGCCCAGGCCCGCGAGCACGGCCTCGCAGAGGCCCTTGGCGCGGAAGAAATCCCCGCCCACGACGACGCCCGCCAGCAGGGGCTCGTCCACCGGACCATCGGACACGTCTGCCGCGGCGGGCCGCGCGAGGTAACCCCGCGCGATCTCGAACACGTCGGCATCCTCCACTCCCACCGCCACGTTCCCCGATCGGGCCTCGAGCAGGCTCGGCACGAGGCTGCGCCGCAGGCGATCGGCACCTCGGACCAGCGGTGGGGAGATGGCCAACGGTGCCGCGTCGCCCCACGGGCTGGGAATCGACGCCACCGACTCCGTCACCACGCTTCGCGTCATCGCCTCGCAGAGCCCGGCACTGACCAGCACCTCGACCACGCGGCGGACGGTCCGTTCCCGAGGGGAAAGCTCGACCGGGCGGGCGGAGATCGCCACGTCCTCCGGCACCCTTGCATAGCCCTCCACCCTGGCGATCTCCTCGACCAGGTCGATCTCCCGCCAGCAGTCGCGCCGCCAGCTCGGAGCCCGCCAGCGGTGGTCGTGCAACGCTCCCCCCCGCTCCTCGACGAACCCGAGCGCCGTCAAGATCTTCCGCTGCCGGGCGTCGGCGATGTCGACTCCGAGCACCTCGCCGACCCGCTCCGCGGCGAGGCGAATGGATGCGGGCTCGCAGGCGAGCTTCCCCGCCACCATCACGCCCCGCTCCAGGGTGCCGCCAGCGAGTTCGATGATCAGCGCGGCCGCCCGGCGGCTCGCCCACTCGACCATCGCCGGGTCCGGCCCGCGCTCGAAGCGGTACGACGAGCCGCTGGCCAGCGACAGGCCCCGGGCCGCGGCCCGCACCGCCAAGGGGGCGAACTGCGCGGACTCCAGCAGGATGTCGGTGGTCGCGGCACCGATCTCCGTGTCTGCTCCCCCCATCACGCCGGCGAGCGCCACGGGCCGCTCGGCGTCCGCGATCACGCACATCCGCTCGGTGAGGGTGTAGGCCTTGTGGTTGATCGCGAGGAACGACTCCCCGGCCTCGGCCCTGCGCACGATGATCCGCCCACCCCGGATCTTCGCGAGGTCGAAGGCGTGCAACGGCTGGCCGCACTCCAGCATCACGTAGTTGGTGACGTCGACGACGTTGTTGACGCTGGCCACGCCCACCGTCGCCAGCCGATCGACGAGCCAGGAAGGACTCGGTCCCACCCGCGCGCCCCGGATGACCCGGGCCGTGTACCAGGGGCAGATCTCCGGGGAGTGGATCTCGACGGCGACGCTGCCCGAGACGGGACCGGCCCCCTCGAGCGGACGCGGGTCGGGAACGTGCAGAGGCCGGTCGAAGAGGACCGCAGCCTCGCGGGCCACGCCGATGTGCCCGAGGCAGTCGGGGCGATTGCTGGTCACCTCGAGTTCGACCGCGACGTCCTGTCCCACGGGCTTCGTCGACTCGTGGTTCAAGCCGGCCATCAGCAGCCGCTCGACCATCTCGTCAACGGTGCCCGGGAGCTGCACGTAGTCCGCCAGCCAGTTCGTGGAGATGATCATGGCGTCAGAACTGCCGGAGGAACCGGGCGTCGTTGCGGTAGAAATCGCGGATGTCTTCGACCCCGTACCGGCGGGCGGCGATCCGCTCCACCCCGAGACCGAATGCGAAACCGGTCACGCTGTCGGGGTCGTAGCCGACCGCCTCCAGCACGGCGGGATCGATCATGCCGGCCCCTCCCATTTCCACCCAGCGGCCGCCCCACTCCATGTCGACCTCGACACTCGGCTCGGTGAACGGAAAGAAGGACGGCCGAAACCGCACGTTCACCGCATGCCCGAGGAAGCTCGAGGCGAACATCCGCAGCACGCTCTTGAGGTGGGCGAGGGTCGTGCCCGGCTCGACGAGCAGCCCCTCCACCTGGTGAAACATCGGGTAGTGCGTCGCATCGGCCGTGTCGGGGCGGTAGACGCGTCCCAGCGACACGATCCGCAGCGGGGGCTCCCGGTTCTCCATCACGCGAATCTGCACCGTGCTCGTCTGCGACCGCAGGAGCAGTGGATCAGCCCCACGGGCCACCGCCAGATAGAAGTTGTCGAGCGGATCACGAGCCGGATGCTCGGCGGGAATGGCGAGAGCTTCGAAGTTGTGCCACTGATCCTCGACCTCCGGCCCGTCGACGCTCTCGAACCCGAGCCTGCCCATGATCTCCTGCACGCGGCGGATCGTCCTGGTGATCGGATGCATGTGCCCGAGTCGCACGGGCTCCGCCGGCAGCGTGACGTCGATCGCGTCCAGCCGGCACTCGGAGCCGGCCCCCGCCACCCTGGCCTGGGCCGCCTCGAAGCACGCGGTGACGGCGGCCTTGGCCTCGTTGAAGTGCCTTCCGCCGGCGGGCTTGTCTGCCGCCGCAAGCCCGCCGAGCGACTTCTGAATGGCCTTCAGCCGGCCGCTCTTCGCGCCGAGAAAGTCGATTCGCGCCGCCTCGAGCGCGACCTCGTCGGCGGCAGCGTCCATGGCGGCTTCCGCATCGGCCCGCAGTCGCTCCAGTTCGGCGCGGAACGTGTCGAGCGGGACGATGGTCACGGCGTCACGCGACGGCGGCCGGCTCCGGCAGGCCGAGCGCCTTGCACACCTCGGCGGCGACCGCATCGAAGCCGGTCGGGTCGAGCACGGCCATCTCGGCGAGCGTGCGCCGATCGAGTTCGCAGCCGATCTTCTCGAGGCCGGCGATCAACTGGCTGTAGCGGAAGCCACGCTCGCGGCAGGCGGCGTTGAGCCGCACGATCCACAGCCGCCGGAAATCCCGCTTCTTTCGCCGGCGATCACGACGAGCGTAGACACCGGCCCGGATGATCGCCTCCTTCGCGGTGCGAAGCAGGCGGCGGCGACCGCCGACCGACCCCTTCACCCGCTTGAAAAGCCGCTTCTTGGCACGCAGACGCGGGACGACGCTCTTGGTACGCATGGCTCAGAAACCTGATTCGTCGGATGAACCTGAGGGACCGAACTGGAGAGCCTCCAAATCTGGCGTAAATCGCCGGAAATGCAAGGGCGCTCCCTGCCGCCGGGGTTTCACCGAACCACGACGGCAAGCCCCCGCCGGAGCCGCACCCGCGACGGGACCGCGAGCCCCCACCCCAGCCGGCACCTGCCACGACGGCGCGTTCCAGCCGATGGACTGCGAGCCCCCACCCCGGCCGGCACCGGCCACGAGGGCGGTGCCGGCGTGCGCTCAGTAACTGTACTTGCCCAGCGCGTCGTGGATGCGGTGTTCGTCCTCCTTGGCCAGGACGCCCGTGCCGCGGAGCTTGCGGCGCCGCTTCGCGGTCAGCCGAACCTGCAGGTGGCTGGTGCCTGCACGGCGGTGCTTGACCTTGCCGGTGGCGGTGATCCGAAAGCGCTTCTTGACTCCCTTGTGGGTCTTCTGCTTTGGCATGGCGACTCTCCTCGTGTCGGGTCCGGTGGGGGGTGGAAGGCGATGGGCCGGGTCACTTCGGGGCCAGGGTGCAGACCAGGCGGCGGCCCATCTGCTGCGGCGGCGCCTCGACCTTGCTGACCGGCTCGAGTTGTTCGACGATCTGCTTCATCACACGCTGTCCTTCGTCGATGTGGGCCAGTTCACGGCCTCGGAAGACGACCGAGACGATGACCTTGTCCTTGTGCTGGAGAAAGCCTTTCGCCTGGTTCACCTTGACCTCGATGTCGTGCTCGCCGGTTTTCGGACGAAGGCGGATCTCCTTGATCTTCGCGTGATGGACGTGCGATTTGTGATGCTTCTTCTTCTGCTGATACTTGAACTTGCCGAAGTCCATGATCCGGCAGACGGGCGGCTTCTCGTTGGGAGCCACCTCCACCAGATCGAGGCCCGATTCCCGCGCGAGGGACATCGCCTCATCGGTGGCAATGATGCCGAGTTGTCCGCCATCCGCCGCGATCACCCGGATCGGAGTGATCCGGATCTGCTCGTTGATGCGATGCTGCTTCTCGATGGCTGACGACTCCGGCGGCGACGCCTTGGCCGCCGGCCGGAACGAAGTCTCACCATTCGCACCGCGGGCCGGCGGTTCTCCTCTCGATGATGTCGGCGGAACGAGCCTGCCGTGCGGACGGCCTGCAGTTTCCGCGTCTGGAGAGTGTCGCCCTGGAAACGGGCAGCGTCAAGGCGTGGGCGTGGCGGGCGGCAGGCGGGCCTCGCGCTCGATCGGTTCGCCCGGTCCGTCCTGGTTCGCGGCCGCCGCCCTGGGCAGGCTGATCCCGTCCACGAGGTCACGATCGGCGTTGCCGAAGCGGTCGCGGAGGCCCCCCTCGAGCATGCAGGTCACCGCGACCCGCTGCCCGGACGCGTCGGTCAGCACCGCATGCACCCATCGGAACGGCAGATCGCCGGCCTTGCCGGTGGCGACCACCCTGACGATCCGCACGCCGTCGCTGCGGCTCGCCTCGGACGAGTGCTCGATGCCCGTCGCCTGTCCGGCGAGCGACCTCTGCAGGTCCCGCTCGACCTCGGCGATCGTGGGCGGGGCGGACGCCGGCCCGCGAGGCAGGGCGGTGACCGAGCACTGCGCGAGCAACGCCCCGCGGTCCACCAGCCTCATCACCAGACCATCGAGCCCGTCCTCGATCGTCTTCCAGCGACCATCGTGCACGATCTCGTACCGACCGAGGCGGTCGCGGTGCCAGACCAGGCCAGGCCTGCCGGATCCGCCGGAACGCACCGATTCACCGCCGGCGCCGGCTTCTTCGGCCTCGTCCGCTGACGCCTGATCGCGGGCGAACGAGACGTGGGCTTCGACGTCGAATCCAGGCGCCACGTGCCCCGCTTCGCGACGTTCGCGAAGCGTGAGGCTCGCCGACGAGGGCGGCGTGTCGAGCGTGAGCTTCCCGTCGCCGGCCGCGACCGGGAGCACACAGGTGCCCTCGACGGTCACGTGTGTCGGCACCCCGTCGACGGCCCCGTCGACGATGCCTTCGATCGCGACGGTGGCCACGCCATCGGTGACGCCCGTCACGCGGGCCTCGACGCGGCCGGACTCCACCGTGTCGATCGTCAACAGGCCGGCGGTCGCGTCGGGGGGAATGACCCAGGGCTCGTTCTCGGCCACTGGCGACCGGGGCAGGATCGCCTCCATGAGGAGCGGGTCGAACGGTGTTTCCAGCAGATCCATCTCCTCGCGGGTGAGGTGGCCGCTGGCCAGAAACGGGGCCGGCGTCATGCCCAGCAGTGCGAACCGCACCTCGCGGGCATCCGCGGCCAGGGCGACCCGCTGGGGCGGGCCATCGACGCTCAACTCGGCGACCGCGTCCCGGTACCTCCGCACCACGACGGCGCCTTCGGCGGCGTCGCCGGCGGACTCGATGAAGTCGAACCGGGCCTCGAGTTTCGTCGGCAGCCGCAGCGGCGGAGCGTCGGCGCCCACGGTGGCGAAGATTTCGCCCGTCACGTCGAGCTTGAGCCGCACGCGGGTATGCCCGGCTCCAGCCCGGTGCACGGCCGCCTCACCCACTCCTTCACTCCCGGCCGCAGCGGCCGGGTCCGGTCCATCCGCGACGGCCCCGGCATCTCGATCGGCGTCGGCTGCCGGCGCCTCGGGCAGACCCGCGGCGGCCGTGGCCTGGCTTGCTTCCGCTGCGGGGCCGGCTTCAGGGGTGACCGGTGCCTCCTCCCCCGCATCAGGCCCGGCAGCGGGGCCCGCGGCGACCGCTTCCTGGGGCGTGATGCCCGATGGATCGGGGTGGCCTGATTCTTCCGCTCCGGTCGACCGCTGGCTGGAGGTCACAAGCGCGACCACGACGACCGCTTTCCACCAGCACCCGCCACCGAACCGACCGTGGATCATGACTCGCCACCTCTGGTGCCAGGCCTTCGAGCCACGGTGGCCGTTCGCTCCGGCCGTCCCCGACTCCAGCGCCCTGCCACTACCTTCGTCCAGCCGCGGGCCTGAATCTCTGAGCCAGAGCTCCCGCCCGGAGCCTCTCCCCCCACTCTGCCCAGCCACCCCTGAGCAAGCGGTCGCCAGGCGGGCGATGCCAGGTGTCCGGCGGCACCGGTTTCCCGCGTTTCCAGCACCATCCGCGGTGTCGCCGGGAGGCCGTGAGAAAGCCCGCGGCCCCTCGGGATGACCTAAACCCTTGCCGGCAGGCCAGTTGCCGCGGGCGAACGTGCCGCCGGTTGCGTTGGGCAATTGAAATCGGCTCAAGAAAACAGGGTGTCCATGAACCGTCCTCAGGGTACGGCCGTATAACAACGGCGTCCGCAGCATGGCGGATGGGGTCAGGGATGGCCCCCCACGCATGGGACGTTGCGAAGCACGACAACGGGTTTGGATCCGGGGGCGAGCCAGCCCGGGCAAGCCGACGAAGGCCCGGGTGATTTGCCCTCGGCGACTGCCGGCACGGCTGCCGGTCGGAGGTGAAACATGCGTTCCAGTTCCTCGGTCGATCAGTTCGTAGCGCTGTTTGGTGAGCAGGCCTCCTCGATCGAGGCCGACCGGCTGATGAGCCCGGCTGGCCCCACCGCCGGCACGGAGGTTCCCGCCGGCGAAGAGGTGCTCTCGATCGAGGATCTCGCCCAGCGGTTCAACGTCTCGACGAAGACGATCTCCCGCTGGCGGGATCACGGGTTGGTCGCCCAGCGGTACATCGTCTCCGGGCGGCGCCGCGTCGGGTTCCTGGCGAGCACCGTCGAGCGATTCATCCGCGACAATCCCCTGCGGATCGAGCGGGGCAGCCGGTTCAGCCAGTTGTCGGACGAGGAACACGAGAAGATCGTCTCGTGGGCGCGACGGCTCGCCGTGGCCGGAGCCTGCCCGGCCGACGTGCACCGCCGCATCGCGTCCCGCCTGGGCCGCAGCGTCGAGACGATCCGCTACACGCTCAAGCGGCATGACCAGGAACATCCCGACGCCGCGGTCTTCCCGACGGCCGACGGTCACCTGCGGCCGGAGAGCCGCGCCCGCATCTACCAGCACCATCTGGCCGGCGAACCCGTGGACTCGATCGCCCGCCGGTACCACCGCTCCAAGGCCAGCATCTACCGGGTGATCCTCGCGGAGCGGGCGGGGCACGTGATGCAGTTGCCGCTCGACTTCATGCCCAATGCCCTGTTCTCCAGAAAGAGCGCCGCGAAGGTGGTCGACCAGCCGTACCCCGGCCCCACCGACGTCAAGAAGGCCCGCCGCCCCAGCGGACTGCCGGCCTATCTCGCGAGCCTGTACGAGGTGCCGCTGCTGACTCGGGAGCAGGAGGTGTGGCTGTTCCGGAAGTTCAACTTCCTCAAGCATTCCGCGGCGAAGCTCCGCGAGCAGCTCGATGCCGAGCACCCCAACTCCCGGCTGATGGACCAGATCGAGCGGCTCTACGACGAGGCGATCGAGATCAAGAATCGCATCGTCCGCGCCAACCTGCGGCTCGTCGTGTCGATCGCCAAGCGGCGCGTGTCGCCGGGAGACGGGTTCTTCGACCTCGTCAGCGACGGCAACATGTCGCTGATCAGGGCGGTCGAGAAGTTCGACTATTCGCGGGGAAACAAGTTCAGCACCTATGCATCGTGGGCGATCATGAAGAACTACGCCCGCACGATCCCCGACGAGCACAAGCGGCGCGACCGCTTCCGCGCGGCGGACATGGAGCTGCTCAACGCGGCGGCGGACCGCCGCGAGGACGAGTACCAGCAGCGGATCGCCGAGAGCGATCGGCTCGCCCAGATCGGCAAGTTTCTCGGGCGGCTCGACTCCCGCGAGCAGACGATCATCATCCGGCGCTACGGACTGGACCATCGGCACGAGCCCCAGACCCTCAAGGAAGTGGGCTCCGCGCTGGGGGTGACCAAGGAACGCGTGCGGCAGATCGAGGCGAAGGCGCTGGAAAAGCTCCGCGAGGCGGCCGCCGCCGAGGCGATCCTGCCGGAACTGGAATGAACCCCGCGGGCCGGCGTGGCGGCTGTCCGGCCAGGGGGGTATTCTGGGCGTCATGACGAGGCTCACGATCAGCTCCGGCCTGCCGACGACCGTCCTGACGCTTGCCGCCGCGATCGGACTCATGACCACGGCCGTCGCCGGGCAGATTCCCTTCGACGGCTGGCGCGGGCTGCGGGTGATCCCGCTGGACGGGCGGGCGGAGAGGCTGCTCGTGGCGGATCTGGGGGGCGACGGCCGCGACGACGTGGTCGTGGTGAACCCCCGCCAGGCTCGGCTCGACCTGTTTCGCTGGCTTCCGCCCGCCGAACGCACCCGCTCCGACGCCGGCGACCCGGATCGCCCCAACGAACTCCCCCTGGCGCCCGACTGGGCGCATGGCGAGGTGTCGATCGACGAGATGCCCGTCGACGCCGTTGTCCACGACGTCGACGGTGACGGCCGGCCGGAGTTGCTGGTCCTGACCACGCCGTCCAACCGGGTGTCGATCTACGCCCAGTCCGCCGACAAGGCGGTCGATGCCAAGGGAGCCTGGCGGAAGACCGGCGAGTGGAACCTGCTCGGCGGCACGCCGACGGGCAAGTCGGGCTGCCTGCTGGTTCGCGACCTGTCCGGCGGCCGCCACGAGCTGCTCGTGAGCTGCGAGCAGGGCATCCAGCAGGTGCCGCTCGTCCGCGGGAGCCGAGCCGTCTGGCTGGCTCCGCGGGAGAGCCGGGGACGGATCGACTGGAGTCTGGCCGACCTGGACGGCGACGGGGATCGAGACCTCGTCGAGTGGTCGAGCGTGGCCCGCCAGATCGTCCGCTGGTATCCCTGCGAAGCCGACGGCAGCCTGCTCGCCGCGCAGACGATCCACGATCAGCCGATCGAGGGTCTGCAGGTGGGATCGCAGCCTGCGGGGGCCGCCGACATCTACCTGCTCGGTGGCTCGGACAAGGGCGTCCTGCGGCGGTACCAGCTCGCTGCCGGCGAGCCGACCGACGTCGGCAGGCACGATGCGCTGCCTCTGGCGACCGCCGCCCGCCGCGGGTGGTGCGGCATGCTCCTGGGCACGGACACAGCGGCGACGCCCGCGATCGTCGCGGTCGACTCGGCGCAGCCCAGGCTGCGGATGCATCGGCTCGGAACGGCCGGCTGGCTGGCCGAGGAGTCGTTTCCGTCGCTCGGAGGCGTGAAGGCGCTGGCCGCTCCGGCTGCCGCGGCCGGCACCCTGCTCGTCTGGGTGAAGGACGCAGCCGACCTGCACCGCTGCCGCTGGGAGAACGGCCGGCTGACCTATCCGCAGCCGTGGACCGACGCCACGGGCGATCGCAAGATCGTGGCTCTCGACTCCGTGGGATCGACCGTCTGGTGGGCCCAGCGCGTCGGTGGCGACCTCGATCTGTTCGTCTGGCCGACCGACCGCCCGGAGCCGATCCGCACGCGGTATGCCGACCTCGGCCCCAAGGTGGATCAGGTCGTGTGGCTCGGCGGCGACACGCTGCTGGTGCAAGACGCCTACGCGACGGCCGCCAAGCTGGTGACGCTCGCCGACGGCAAGCCCGTCGTGACGACACCCGCCCTGCTCGCCAAGGCCGACCTCTCCGAATATCTCCTGCTCGAGGTCGACGGCCGGCTCCGCAAGGCGCGACTCACCGACGGCGTCCTGCAGTGGCTCGGCGACGACCTGCACCCCGTCGATCAGGTGATGCTCACCGAGGGGCAGAAGATCGCCGCCTACGTGCCGGTCGCGGGATCCTCGGATGGCGCCGCGACGGCCTGGGCTCTCGAGCAGGGCGGGGGCTTCCTCCACCGGCTCGAAGCCGACGACGCCGGAGTGATGCGGGTGGCGGCCAGCGTGAAGCCTCCGGCGGGCACGGGCCTCCGCTGGGACCCGATTCTGGGGATGATGCTCATCGATCAGGAGCGGGTGGTGCGGCTGTCCCGGGGCCGCCCCTGGGAACTGAAGCTCCTCGAGAGCATCGACGGCCGGGTGGGCCGTCGGAGCGGCGTGAGCGAGACGACGATCCACCGGATCCTCGAGACCGATCTCGACGGCGACGGCGGCGACGACGTGACCCTCTGTGACGATCGCAAGCACCAGCTCACCGCCATGCTGCGGCGGCCCGAGGGGCTGCAGCGGTCGGTGACCTGGAAGGTCTTCGAGGATCGGAAATACCCGTACGACGGCGGTGAATCGAAGGACATGGTGCCCGAGCCGCGGCGGATCGCCGGCCTCGACGCCGACGGCGACGGCGGACGCGATCTCGCGATGGCCAGCCAGGACAGGCTGGTGATCTACCTCGCCGAGGACGGCGGGCAGGAGAGCGAGGCCAAGCCATGAGGACCAGGTTGCTCGGATGCCTGGCGGCGGCCTGCGGGGCATGGGCCTCGGCCGCCGAGATGGTGACGGTGACGCTCGTGGGGGGCAGCCGCGTGACCGCCCCCCTGCTGCGCCGCAACGACGACGGCGTCGTGCTCGACCTCGGCCACGACGTCCTCCAGATTCCGGCAAAACGGCTCCTCGACGTCCGCTCCGAGAGCCCCGCCGCCGACGCGGATGCGGAACGCCAGCACGACATCTTCCGCACGGGTCGGCTCGAGGCCCGCGAGGTGCCGGAACTCGTCAAGCGGTTCGGCGAGGCGGTGGTGATGGTGCGGAACCCGGGGGGACTCGGCACCGGGTTCTTGATCGACCGCGACGGGCACCTCGTGACCAACTACCACGTCGTTGAGAACAACACGCGGCTCCAGGTCACGCTCTTTCGCCGCACCGAAAAAGGATTCGAGAAGCAGGAGTACCGCCGGGTGAAGATCGTGGCCCTGCAGCCGCTCCGCGACCTGGCGATCCTCAAGCTCGACCCCGAGGAGGTGAAGGGGGGCCTGCCGGAGCCGGTGGTGCTCAACGACCGCGACGACCTGCGCGTCGGGGACCTCGTGTTCGCGATCGGCAATCCGGCCGGACTCGAGCGGAGCGTGACCCAGGGAATCGTGAGCAGCACCACGCGAACGATCGACCAGATGCGGCTCATCCAGACCGACGCCGCGATCAATCCGGGCAACAGCGGCGGTCCGATCTTCAACGCCCGCGGGGAGGTCGTCGCCGTGGCCTGTGCCGGGGCCGCCGTGTTCGAAGGCCTCGCCTTCGGCATCCCGGCCAACGAACTGATCGATTTCCTGGTGCATCGCGACACCTACCCCTACGACGAATCGCAGCCGCAGAACGGTGTCACCTACCTGCCGCCCCCCTTCAAGCCCAATCCGCCCGTCGACGGCGTGAAGTCGGCCTCCCCCTAGCCCTTAAACAAGCGAATGCGAAGCGGCCGTTCCTGCCATTGTGGCATGATCCGCGTGCGCAGACTTTTCCCTTCCGGCGCCGTGAGTGCCGTTTGCGTGGCTCGGGTTGTCGGAAGTCTCATGTCGAT
>VGYR01000020.1 GCA_016872925.1 Planctomycetota bacterium | reverse complement strand
ACCCATGCCGCCAGCGGCTTGGTGCGATCGCTGCCGGAAGCATCAGCCTCACGCCGACAGACTCAGGCTGATGCCTGTGCCATGGCTCATAAACCTCGGGGTCCGGGGCAGAGCCCCGCGCAGAAACCCAGGCTTTCTACCCACAAATTCTGCTGAAGACCCTGACGATGAAGTCCTCGACGACGAAATCCCTCGCAGACCCCTCGGAGATTCTTCCATGGTTGCCACGATTTCTCCTGCCCAACTCGCCGACCTTCGTCGCCGTGGAGACGCGGTGACGCTGATCGACGTCCGCACGCCGGCGGAATACGGCGAGCTCCACGTCGACTTCGCCCACAACGTGCCGCTCGACCGGCTCGACCCGCAGGAGGTGGCGCGGTTGGCGGGGGATCAGGCCGTCTACTTCTTCGTCTGCAAGTCGGGCACCCGCAGCCAGAAGGCCTGCGAGAAGCTGCTCGCCGCCGGCCTGCAGAAGGTGGTCAGCGTGGAAGGGGGGACGGCCGCCTGCGAGGCCGCCGGCCTGCCGGTGGTCCGCGGCCGCAAGGCGATGTCGCTGGAGCGGCAGGTGCGGATCGCGGCAGGCAGTCTGGTGGCGGTCGGCGCGGCGCTGGCGGCCTTCGGCCCCGATGCCCCCGTCAACTGGAGGGCGATCGGCGCGGGGCTCGCGGGCTTCGTCGGCTGCGGCCTGGTGTTCGCCGGCGTCACCGACACCTGCGGGATGGCGATGCTGCTGGCGAAGATGCCGTGGAACCAGGCGCGGGCGTCGAGCGCGTCTTCGTGCAGCAGGCTGCTTGGCGCCGCGATCCTCGCCCTCACCGCCGGCACCGCGCTGGCCCAGCACACGCAGGACTCCCTCGACGTCGTCAAGGCGGCCGTCACCCAGCGGAAGGCGGTGCTCGTCGACGTGCGGGAGCCCGACGAATGGCAGCAGGGGCACGTGGCGAGCGCCCGCCTCGTGCCCTTGAGCACGCTCGAGCAGGGGGTCGAACCCGCGGAGATCGCCAAGTCCATCCCCAAGGGCACGGTCGTCTACACCTACTGCATGGCCGGCGGCCGGAGCGTCGCGTCGGTTCGCTTCCTGCGGGCGCTGGGCTACGACGTCCGCCCGCTCAAGCCCGGCTACCAGGAGCTCGTCCGGGCGGGATTCCCCGCTGCGACGGGCAAGTAGCCGCGTCACCCGCTGTTCGGAGTCCGACCCGTGAAGATCCAGCAGTACTACCTCGCCTGCCTGTCCCATGCGTCGTACCTGATCACCGACGCGCAGACCCGGACGGCGGCCGTCGTCGACCCCCAGCGGGACGTCGATCAGTACCTCGCCGACGCCGCGGCCGCCGGCTGCACGATCCGGCACGTGTTCCTGACGCACTTTCACGCCGACTTCATCGCCGGCCACATCGAACTCCGTGACCGGGCCGGGGCGACGATCCACCTCGGCCGCCGCGCCCAGGCGGAGTTTGCGTGCGTGCCGATGCAGGACGGCGACGCGGTCGAGTTCGGCACGGTGCGGCTCGAGGTGCTGGAGACGCCCGGGCACACGCCGGAGGGCATCTCGATCCTCGTCTACGACCTGGCGAAGAGCACCACAGCCCCCCGCGCCGTGCTCACAGGCGACACGCTGTTCATCGGCGACGTGGGCCGGCCGGATCTGCTGGCGAGCATCGGCGTGACCGCCGACGAACTCGCCGACATGCTCTACGACAGCCTCACGACCAAGCTGATGAAGCTCCCCGACGACACGCTCGTCTATCCGGCCCATGGTGCGGGCAGCATGTGCGGCAAGAGTCTCTCCAAGGAGACGGTCTCCACGATCGGCGAGCAGAAGAAGTTCAACTACGCCCTCCAGCCGATGAGCCGCGAGGCCTTCAAGCGGATCGTGACGGCCGATCAGCCGGAGGCCCCGGAATACTTCGCCCACGACGCGACCCTCAATCGCCGGGACCGCGCGCCGCTCGACAAGGCGATGCGGAAGAGCCTCGAGCCACTGTCGCTCGCCGAGGTGCTCGCGCTGGAGGAGCAGGGTGCCCAGCTGCTCGACGTCCGCGAGGGCATCGACTTCGAGGGGGGCCACCTGCGGCATGCCCTCAACATCGCCCTGGCCGGCACATACGCCACGTGGGCCGGCTCGATGCTCGCGCACGACCGCCCCATCGTGGTCATCGCCGAGGAGGGGGGCGAGGAGGAGGCGGTGATGCGGCTCGGCCGGATCGGCTTCGACAACGTGGCCGGCTACCTTCGGGGCGGGATGCAGGCCCTCGCCGCCCGGGACGACCTCGTGGAGCAGACGCCGCGGATCACGGCCCCGGCCCTCGCGGAGTGGCTGGCGGGGAGTCGCGGCGACGTCGCCGGCACGCCCGTGGTGGTCGACGTGCGCACCCCGGCGGAACACGCCGGCGGGCACGTGCCGGGAAGCCTCAACCTGCCGCTGGCTCATCTCCGGGAGCGGCTGGCGGAGTTGCCTGCCGGCCGGCCGGTGGCCGTCCACTGCGAGGGGGGCTACCGCTCGGCGATCGCGGCGAGCCTGCTGCAGCAGTCGGGCCGCTCGAACGTCCACGATCTCGTCGGCGGCTTCAAGGCATGGCTCGCGGCCCGGTTGCCGTCCGAGGCCGATCCTGCAACCGCCTGATCTCGCAGGGCGCGGCGCGAAGTCCGGGCCGATCGCCGGCACCGATTGACGCTGCTCTGCGCAGTCTCGTATCACTGGTCGGACTCGGCCGCACAGTGCGGCCCACGTCGTGTCGGGGCGATCGCCGCGGCGGCGCCCGCCGTTCCCAGGAGTCGATTGATGACGAAGCCCCCGGTGTATGCAGCCATCGACGGCCCCATCGTGATGATCGGCTTCGGCTCGATCGGCCGGGGCACGCTGCCGCTCATCGAGCGGCACTTCACCTTCGATCGCTCGCGGTTCGTGGTGATCGATCCCGACGACCGCGATCGCCCCATCCTGGAGCGGCACGGCATCCGCTTCATCCACCAGGCTGTCACCCGCGACCGCTACCGGCATCTGCTCGAGCCGCTGCTGACGGCCGGCGGCGGCAGCGGGTTCTGCGTCAACCTGTCGGTCGACACCTCCTCGCTCGACATCATGCGGCTGTGCCGGGAACTCGGCGTGCCCTCCATCGACACGGTCGTCGAACCCTGGCCGGGCTTCTACTTCGATCGCAGCGTGGGCCCGGAGGCCCGCACGAACAACGCCCTGCGGAACACCGTCCGCGAGGAGAAGGCCCGCCATCCCGGCGGCACCACGGCCGTGTCGTGCTGCGGGGCCAACCCGGGAATGGTGTCGTGGTTCGTGAAGCAGGCGCTCGTCAACCTCGCCCGCGACACCGGCCGCGGCGGGGCCGCGCCGGCGGCCCGCGATCAAGCCGGCTGGGCGGCGTTGATGCGGGATCTGGGCGTGAAGGGGATCCACATCGCCGAGCGCGACACCCAGCGGGCGAAGCACCCCAAACCGATGAACACCTTCGTCAACACCTGGTCGGTGGAGGGCTTCCTCTCGGAGGGCATGCAGCCCGCCGAGCTCGGCTGGGGCACGCACGAGCGGTGGCTTCCCGACAACGGCCGGCTGCAGACGATCGGGTCGCGGGCGGGAGCGTATCTGCTGCAGCCGGGCGCCAACACGCGGGTGCGTTCGTGGTGCCCCACCCCGGGGCCGCAGTACGGGTTTCTGGTCACGCACAACGAGTCGATCTCGATCGCCGACTACTTCACGATCCGCGCCGGCGACGAGGTCGTCTACCGCCCCACCTGCCACTACGCCTACCATCCCGCCGACGACGCGGTGCTCTCGCTGCACGAGCTCTTCGGCCGGGGCGGGGAGCGGCAGGAGGCGATCCACATCCTCGGCGAGGACGAGATCGTCGACGGCATCGACGAGCTGGGCGTGCTGCTCTACGGGCACGAGAAAAACGCCTACTGGTACGGCTCGCAGCTCTCGATCGACGAGACCCGCGACCTCGCCCCCTACCAGAACGCCACGGGATTGCAGGTCACGTCGGCCGTGCTGGCCGGCATGGTGTGGGCGCTGGAGAATCCCGGGGCCGGCATCGTGGAGGCCGACGAGATGGACTTCCGCCGCTGCCTCGAGGTGCAGACCCCCTATCTCGGTCCGGTGACGGGTCACTACACCGACTGGACGCCGTTGCACGGCCGCCCCGGACTGTATCCCGAAGACATCGACGCGACCGATCCCTGGCAGTTCCGCAACATCCTCGTGCACTGAGCGGGCCGTGCCGCCGGCCGCATGGGCCGTCAGGCCCGCATCGCCTTGACGAGATTCGCGTCGATCGCCGCCAGGAACTCCTGCGTGGTGAGGTGCGGCTGGGCAGGGCCGATGAGGACCGCGAGGTCCTTCGTCATCTTGCCCTCCTCGACCGTCTCGATGCAGACCTTCTCGAGCGTCTCGGCGAAGCGGGTCACCTCCGGCGTGCCGTCGAGTTTGCCGCGATGCGCGAGGCCGCGGGTCCAGGCGAAGATCGAGGCGATCGGATTGGTGGAGGTCGGCTTGCCCTGCTGGTGCTGGCGGTAGTGCCGTGTGACGGTGCCGTGGGCCGCCTCGGCCTCCACCGTCTTGCCGTCCGGGGTCATGAGCACGCTCGTCATCAGCCCGAGCGAGCCGAAGCCCTGGGCCACGATGTCGCTCTGCACGTCGCCATCGTAGTTCTTGCAGGCCCAGACGTAGCCACCCTCCCACTTGAGCGCGCTGGCCACCATGTCGTCGATCAGCCGGTGCTCGTAGGTGATCCCCTTCGCAGCAAACTCCGCCTGGAACTCGGCGTCGAAGATCTCCTGGAAGATGTCCTTGAAGCGGCCATCGTAGGCCTTGAGGATCGTGTTCTTCGTGGAAAGATAAACCGGGTAGCTCCGCGCCAGGCCGTAGCGGAAGCTGGCCCGGGCGAAGTCGCGGATCGAGTCGTCGAGGTTGTACATCGCCAGCGCCACGCCCGGCGACGGAAACTCGAACACCTTCATCTCCATCGGCTGCGAGCCGTCGGCCGGCGTGAAGGTGAGCGTGAGCGTGCCCTTGCCCGGGATCAGCGCGTCGGTGGCGCGGTACTGGTCGCCGAAGGCATGGCGGCCCACCACGATCGGCTTGGTCCAGCCGGGCACGAGCCGCGGGATGTTCTTGATGATGATCGGCTCGCGGAAGATCACGCCCCCGAGGATGTTGCGGATCGTGCCGTTGGGGCTCTTCCACATGCTCGTGAGGCCGAACTCCTTCACCCGGGCCTCGTCCGGCGTGATCGTGGCGCACTTCACGCCCACGCCGCACTCCTTGATGGCATGGGCGGCGTCGACCGTCACCTGGTCGGCGGTGGCGTCACGATTCTCGATCGAGAGGTCGTAGCAGCGGATCTCGAGGTCGAGGTAGGGCAGGATCAGCTTGTCCTTGATGAACTGCCAGATGATCCGTGTCATCTCGTCACCGTCGAGATCGACGACCGGGCCCTCGACCCGGATCTGGCCCTTGATCCTGCCTGCCATGCTCGCGACTCCTGCGGGGTGACTGTCGCGATGTTGTAGCAATCAGCCGCCGGCCACCAAGGCCGCGAGGATCTCGGCGGCGGTGCCGACTTCGGCGAGGTCGATCCACTCGTCGGCCGTGTGGGCCTGGGCGATCGAGCCGGGGCCGAAGACCACGCTCGGCACGCCGGCGGCGGTGAACACGCTCGCATTGGTGCCATACCGCGCGGCCGTCGTGGCGGCCGATGCCCCGCAGGCCCGGGCGGTCGCCCCCAGCCTCTCGACCCAGGGAGCGGCCTTCGTGTCGCCGGTGGCATCGGCGAGCCCGGCACTCTCGAGGAATGGCTCATCGTGCTCGATCACGGCGCCCCCGCAGGCGGCGGCGATCCGGGCGATCGCCTCGGCCCGCGCCTCCTGCGGGGATTCACCCGGCAGCACGCGCCGCTCCACTTCGAGCACCGTCAGGTCGGGCACGAGGTTCACGCCAGCGCCCCCGCGGATCGTGCCGAGGTTGAGCGTGGGCGGGCCGCAGGGATGGTCGGCATGCCGCGTGAGCAGGTCGCAGGCGAGTGCCTCGAGCGCCAGGATCACGCGCCCGGCAGGGTAGATGGCATTGGAGCCTTGCTCCGGGAAGGCGCTGTGGCAGGCGCGGCCGTGCACGCGGATCCGCCAGCGGATCGACCCCTTGTGCTGCGTCACCAGGTCGAGACCGGTGGGCTCGGCCACGATCGCCAGCGTCGGGCGTCGTCCCACGATCCGGCGGGCGGTGGCGTCGGAGGCGACGGCCTCGGCGGGCGGCTGATCCCACAGCCGGGCCAATGCCTTGGCCCCGGAAAAGCCGAACTCCTCGTTCACGGTCGCCGAGAACACCACGGTGGCGTTGCGGCCACCGGGCTGCGCGCTCAACTGCTCGAGGGCCGCGAGCATCGCGGCCATGCCCCCCTTCACATCGCAGGCGCCGCGGCCGTACATCCGGCCATCCCGGACGACCGGCATGAACGGCTCGATCGTCATGTTTTCCACCGGCACGGTGTCCTGGTGGGCGTCCCAGAGGATCACCGGGGATCGGGGCACGGTGGCGTCGACGCGGGCGAACACGTTGTCACGGCCCGGCGACACCGGCTGCCGGGCCCAGGGCAGCCCGAGTTCCGTGAAGTGCTGGACGAGGAAATCCGTCACCCGGCCTTCGAGATACTCGGGGCCGGAAACATTCCGGCCCATGGGATTCACACTCGGCCGACGCACCAGGTCGGCGAGCAGGGGAACGACGCCTGTCATGCGAGCACCCTACCAGACCGTCCCGCCCGCCGCCTTCCCGGGTCCCGACTCGAGCCTCCCGGTTTCCCGGCATGCCATGGTCATGGTAAAATCCGGGACTCGGCGGAGTGCGCGAATCGACGTTGGTTCGTGCACACCACCGACTCCTCCCGCCGGTGCCTCCATGCCGAACCTCGCTCGCCTCCGCATCCTGCCTCACTGGCTGCTTGCGATCCTGATCTCGTCCGCCTGGGCACCCGCCGCGTGGGCCGACGCCGCCGCCGACAGCGCGTCGATCCGCGCCGCCGGTGCGGCTTACAAGTCGGCCCTCGAGAAGAGCGACGGCAAGGCCCTGGCGGTGCTGTGGACGCCCGACGGCGACATTGTCGACGCGGCGGGCAACGTGATGAAGGGGCGCGAGAGCGTGGCGTTGCTCGAGCCCGCGTCCGCCGACGCCGCCGCGAAGTCCAAGCCGTCGTTCACGATCAAGGACACGAGCCTGCGATTCGTGACTCCGGACACCGCCGTGGAGGACGGCACCGTGACGGTCGTGCCGCCCGGAGGAACGACGGCGCTCGAGGGCCGGTTCACGGCCGTCTGGGTGCGGCATGAAGGCTCCTGGAAGCTGTCGGCCCTGCGGGAGGCTCGCGGGGAGCAGGTCGATGGCGCCGCGACCCTGTCCGACCTCGCCTGGATGGTGGGCGACTGGACGGTCGTCGAAGACGCGGCCGAGGACAGCGGCGACGCCCCGAAGCCGAAGGTCGAGTTGAGCGTGCGCTGGAATCCCACCCGCACCTTTCTGCTCCGCGACATGAAGATTTCCCCGCCCGGCGGCGCCGCCGAAGACGCGATCCAGATCACGCAGCGGATCGGCTGGGATCCCCTGTCGAAGAGCATTCACTCCTGGGTGTTCAGTTCCGATGGCGGCCACGGCGAGGCGGACTGGAGCCAGGACGAAGGGTCGTGGGTCGCTCGGACCACGGCCGTCCTCCCCGACGGCTCGCAGACCTCCTCGCTCAACATCTATTCGTATGACGGCAAGGACAGGTGCGTGTGGCGCTCGGTGCCGACCCACGTGGGGGGCGAGCACCTGCCGCAGATCAACCTGACGCTCGTCCGCAAGCCCGGCACCGGAACCACCGAGGGGGCTCGCTAGAGCCTGAATGCACCATGCAGTCGCTGATCTCCTTCTCCAACATCCGCCATGGGCTGGTCGCGGTCGCGATCCTGGTGGCGGCCGTCGTGCTGCCGGCCCGGGCGTTCTCCCAGCAGCCGGCCGAGGCGACCAAGCAGCCGGCCGCGGATGACGACGACGGCGACCTCGCCCGGAAGGCCGAGATCATGAACAGCTCGCGGTGGCGGCGGGCGATCTTCGAACTCGGCGAGTGGCTGGCGTCCCAGCAGATCTATTCCCCCCAGCAGGTGCGGAACATCAAGGTCGACTTCAATCGTCGGGTCGCGGCGATGTCGTCCTATGAACTCGAGTACCTCCTCGACGACCTCGACGCGAAGTTCAAGGTCATGGACACGCCCGAGGCCAGGGATGCGAAGCAGTGGCTCGGCCAGTACCTGTCGGTGATGTCCGACAGCAAACGGGCCGAGCTGCTCAAGGACATGCCCAACGTGGTGCAGATGTCGAGCGCCCAACTTCAGCAGGAGATCAACCGGATCGAGCAGAAACGATCCGGCCTCCAACAGCGCCAGGAGGCGTTCGACCAAGGGCGGCAGGCGCTGGTGGACCGGGCTCAGGCGGCACGCCAGGCGACCGCCGCGGCATCCAACGCCGCCGCCGCGCGGAGCCAATCGGGAGCCGCCTTCTCCCCGTACCGTGCCCCGAGCCAGGGGGGCGGCAAGCCTCCCTTCTCCGATGCCCGCGGCTCCGGCATGAACGTGGGGGTCGGCCCCTGGGGCGCCTACGTGAACTTCAATGTCGGCAGTTTCTGAGTCGGTCCGCGCCGCGGAATGCCGCCTGTGGCGGCAAGCGGGGCAAACTGCGTGGGTGCGGGAACTCCGAATCTTGTCGCGGGGTGAGTTGAGGCGGAAGCAGCTTCGGGCATGACCTGTCGCTGAAGTCGGGGGCGCGGTACTCCTCCCCGCCATGCCGCCCGCCCCAGCCTTCGCGCCGACCAATCCTCCCGCGGTGGCCCCCCTGCGCCCCGGCGGTGGGCGGCCCCGCTTCTCGGTGATGATCCCGGCCTGCGATCCCGACGAGAAGTTCTGCGCGTCGCTCGACTCCGTGCTCCGGCAGGCTCCGGGACCGGAGCGGATGCAGATCGCCGTCGTCGACGACGCCTCCTCGGCCGTCGACGTGCAACGGCTGATCCGGTCCGTCGATCCCCAGGGCCGCGTGGAGTTCTTCGGGGGCGACCGGCGCCGCGGCCTGAGTGGCAACTGGAACCGGGCGATCGAGGTCGCCCGCGGTGAACTCGTGCACCTGCTCCATCAGGACGACTCGGTGCATCCCGGCTTCTACGACCGGCTCGAACGCGGCTTCACGAGGTGCCCGCAGATCGGCATGGCGTTCTGCCGCAGCCGCATCATCGACGACAGCGGCCGGCTGACGAAGAAGACCTCCCGCCAGCGCTGGCTGCCCGGGGTGCTCGCCGACTGGCTGCCCGTGATCGCGGAGCGGCAGCGGGTGCAGACCCCGGCCGCGATCGTCCCTCGCAGCACCTACGAAACCATCGGCGGCTACCGCACCGATCTGTGCCATGCCCTCGACTGGGAGATGTGGGTGCGGATCGCGGCACACTACGCCGTTTGGTACGAGCCGCGGCCGCTCGCCACCTACCGCCGCCACAGCGCCAACGAGACCAGCCGGTTGGTGGCCCGCGGTGCCGTGTGGCCCGACATGGCCCGGGCCATCCAGATCAACGCCCGGACCCTTCCCGACTCGATCCGTGCCGCGACCATCGCCGCCAGCGTCCGCTGGCACGCCTCCTCGGCGATCCGCACGGCCGAGCGGCAGCTGGCCGTCGGCGACACCGCGGCTGCCGCCGACACGCTGCGGTCGATCCCGGAACTGCTCGAGGCCGCCCACGGAGTGCCGACCCAGGGGCTGCCGCATCGCCGCATCGCCGTGCTCAGGGCCCGGATTCTGTCCGGCTCTCCCTTCCGGAGAGCGGCCTGACGTGGAGGGTCGAACCATCCCCGCCGGTGAAGAGCCTCCCTCGAAAGCACCTCCGGCCCCCCGGGCCATCGTGTTCGCCCACTTCGATCGCCACGGCGGCTGCGACCCCCACGTCGTCCAGGCCCTCCGCCGGTATCGCCGCTGCTGCGACCGGCTGGTGTTCGTGTCCAACGGCGGCCCGCGGAGACCTCCGGCGGAGGTTGCGGCGCTCGTCGACGACTACCTGAGCCGTCCCAACGTGGGCTACGACTTCTGCGCGTGGCGCGACGGCCTGGCGACGCTCCGCCGGGATGCGTTCGCGGAGGTGATCTGCGTGAACGACAGCGTCTACGGACCGCTGGCCGATCTCGGGCCCGTGTTGTCGAGCCCGAGGATCCAGGACGCCGACCTCTGGGGCATGGTCGTTTCGGAGCAGCCCGTCCGTCCCGGAAGTCGCCCGCTCCGGCACGTGCAGACCTGGTTCTTCGCCATGCGGCAGAGCCTGCTGGAATCGGATCTCTTCGAGCGGTTCTGGGCGGGGGTCGTGCCGCAGGCGACGAAGCGTGAGGTGATCCACCACTACGAGGTCGGGCTCTCGCACGCCGTCGAGCAGGCGGGGATGCGGGTCGCCGGCATCTACGACGCCGGCCTCCAGCCCCGCGTGCGGCTGGCCGAGCTCTTGCCGCATGTCTCGCTCTTCGAGCCCCGCAGGTCGTGGCGCGTGCTGCGCAAGGGCCGCCGGATGCCGCACAACCCCAGCGAGCTCGTCTGGTGGCGACTGCTCGAGGCGGGGGTGCCGTACGTGAAGGTGGGGCTGTTTCGCGTCAACCACTACGGACTCGACCTCCGCCGGGTGCTGGGCACCCTGGAACGGCAGTCCGGCTTCGACGCCGACCTGATCCGCGGCCACCTCGCCCGCTGCGGCTGAGGAAAACCGGCTTCTCCCGCCCCAGCCGCCGGAAAACGGGCCGACTCGTCGGCCCGAATCCACCCCTGTATAACTGTGACGGATACGGTCGAGCCGGCGGGCGAACAGCCCCCGGCTTTTTTGAGGCTCGACTTCGTGACGATTTTCACGAAGTCGGTTTCTACGGCCGAATTTGCCGGTTTAGCCCCGCCCGCTCGCTCCCGGAGCCCCCATGGACGCGATCCTGCCGGTCCTGCTGTTCGTCGCGATCGCGGCGGCGGTGTCGGTGGGCTTGGTCGTGTTCGCCAGCCTCGTCGGCCCGCGGCGGACCGGGGCGGTGAAGGAGATGCCCTACGAGAGCGGCATGGATCCCGTCCACGACACGCGGCGGCGGTTCGACGTCCGCTTTCACCTCGTGGCGATCACGTTTCTGGTGTTCGACGTGGAACTGCTGTTCCTCTATCCGTGGGCCGTGGCGAGCCGCTCGGCGGCCGGCGTCGACGCGGCCGTCCGGGACGGCCTCGTTGCATCGCGCGGCCTCGTGTTCGGTGGCGCCATGCTGTTCGTCGCCTTGGTGATCGTGGGCTTCGCGTACGACTGGCGCAAGGGGGTGTTCCGATGGCGGTGATGCCGAGCGGGGCGGGCGGGCGGATCGAACTCCCCGAAAACGTGGTGGTCAGCAGGCTCGACGCGCTGGCCAACTGGTGCCGCAAGAACAGCCTCTGGCCGATGCCTTTCGCCACGGCCTGCTGCGGCATCGAGCTCATGGCGACCGGCGCGAGCAAGCACGACCTGGCCCGCTTCGGTGCCGAGGTGTTCCGGTTCAGTCCCCGGCAGTGCGACCTGATGATCGTCGCGGGCCGCGTGGTGATGAAGATGCTCCCGGTCCTCCAGCGGATCTGGCAGCAGATGCACGAGCCCAAGTGGTGCATCTCGATGGGAGCCTGCGCCAGCACCGGCGGCGTGTTCGACACCTACGCCGTGGTCCAGGGCATCGACCGCTTCATCCCGGTCGACATGTACGTGCCTGGGTGCCCCCCCCGGCCGGAGCAGTTGATCCAGGCGATCATCGACCTCCAGGACAAGATCCAGCGGGAGGGCACGATCACGGGCCGTGAGTTCGACACCGCGGGCCGCCAACTCCGGAAGCGGGCGCTGGTCGAAGTCGGCGGGCCCGGGGTGATCGACGCCTCCCGCAACCCCGTGCTGCAACGGGAACTCGCCGCCGCCGCCGAGGGCATTCCCGTCCGCAGCTGACCGCACCCGCCCATGCCCACACCCCCGCCATCCGTCGACGACGTGCTCTCCGGCCTCCGCGGCCGCTGCGGGGAGTTCGACACGTCCACGTTCCGAGGCCAGACCCGCGTGGTGCTCCCGGAACCGGTCGCGTTCGAGGGGCTGGCGTGGCTCAAGGACCAGGGCTTCGACCTGCTGGTCGACGTGACGTGCGTCGATTATCTGGACTATCCCGGCGCGACCCACCGCTACGGCCTCGTCTACCTGCTCGCCTCGACGGCGACCAACCAGCGGCTCACGGTGCGCGTGTTCGTCGACGACCCCGACCCCACGGTGACCAGCGTCGTGCCGCTCTGGGCGGGCGCCAACTGGTTGGAGCGCGAGGTCTGGGACCTGTTCGGGATCCGCTCCGTCGGCCATCCCGACCCGCGCCGCCTCGTGATGCCCGAGGAGTTCACGGCACATCCGCTGCGGAAGGACTACCCGCTCCAGGGCCGCGGCGAGCGGCACAACTTCCCCGTCATCACCCGCGACCACAGCTGACCCATGTCGATCGCCACCGCCACCGTCGACACCACCGGCCCCGAGACGGGCGCTCGGAGCGAGGACTACCTCTGGACGCTCAACTTCGGCCCGCAGCACCCGGCCACGCACACCACGCTGCGGCTCGTGCTGAAGCTCGACGGCGAGCGGGTGGTCGACGCGATGCCGGAGATGGGCTACCTGCATTCGGGTTTCGAGAAGATCGGGGAGCACCTCACGTTCAACCAGTACGTCACCGTGACGGACCGGATGAACTACATCTCCCCGATGGCCAACAACGTGGCCTGGCACCACGCGGTCGAGACGCTCCTGGGCATCGAGCTCACGCCGCGGTGTACCTACATCCGCACGATCATCGCCGAGCTTGCCCGGATCAGCGACCACTTGCTGTGCAATGGAGCCGTGGGCCTCGACACGGGTGCCTTCACCTTCTTCCTGTACGGCTTCTACCAGCGGGAAGTGATCTACGACATCTTCGAGACCCTCTGCGGAGCCCGGTTCACCAACTCCTACACACGGGTCGGCGGCCTGTCGCAGGACTTCACGCCGCTGGTGATCGAGAAGATCCGGACGTTCCTCAAGACCTTCCCCAAGACGCTCGACGACATGGAGCGGCTGCTGACGCGGAATCGGATCTTCGTCGACCGCACCAAGGGCGTGGGCGTGCTCTCCAAGGCCGAGGCCATCGCCGGCAGCGCCACCGGCCCCGTCGCCCGGGCCAGCGGCGTGACCCGCGACCTGCGCAAGGACGAGCCGTACCTCGCCTATGCCGACCTGGATTTCAACGTCTGCTGCGCGACGACGGGGGACTGCTATGCCCGGTATCTCGTGCGGATGCAGGAGATGCGGGAAAGCCTCAAGCTCGTGACGCAGGCGCTCGAGAACCTGCCCGCGGGCGACATCAACGTGGGCATCGATCAGCGGATCGCCCGGCCGACGAAGGAGCAGGTCTACTCGACGATCGAGGGCACGATCTCCCACTTCGAGCTCTCGATGGCCAACCGCGGCTTCGAGGTGCCGCACGAGGAGTCGTACGCCGCGATCGAGGCTCCCAACGGCGAACTCGGCTTCTACGTCGTGGGCGACGGCAACGAAACGGCCTACCGGGCCCGCTGCCGGCCCCCCTCGGTGCTGCACTTCGCGCTGTTCCCGCAGCTGATCCGTGGCCACACGCTCTCCGACGTGGTGGCCGTGCTCGGCAGCCTCAACATCATCGCCGCGGAGCTCGACCGATGATGATGACCACGTCGATCACCGGGGCGGCGCCGGGAAGGATGGGGCTGCCGGTGCCCTCGAGCGGGCTCTGGAAGCGAGGGGAGGCATGGATGCCGGAGCGAAGCGGACAGGCAGCGAGCCGAGGCCGTGATGGCCGGGGCGAGCGTCCAGCGAGGGGGCAGCGGCAGCCGCATCCGGCACTCCGAGGTCGGGCGCCTCGTACGGAGCACCCATGATCGCCCCCGGACGCACGTACCTCACCGACGAGATGGTGGCGAAGATCGAGGCGCTCGCGCCGCGGTATCCGAACCGCCAGGCCCTCACGCTGCCCGCGCTCCACATCGTCAACGCAGAGCTCCGCCACGTGCCGCTCGGGGCCGTCGCCGAGATCGCCGCGGTGCTCGGCCTGGCGCCGGCGGAGGTGCAGGACACCCTCACCTTCTACCAGTTCTTCCACCAGGAGAAGCCGCACGGCAAGGTCCGCGCGTTCGTCTGCCGGTCGGTGTCGTGCGCCCTGCGCGGCGGCGACCAACTCCTCGAGCACCTCTGTGCGGCCAACCGGATCGAGCCCTACGGCACGACCGCCGACGGCGAGCTCACGATCGAACCGGCCGAGTGCCTCGGGGCGTGCGACTTCGCCCCCTGCATCCTGGCCAACGACGACCTGCTCAAGAACGTGACCCCCGAGGCCGCCGAGGCCGAACTCAAGAAGCCGCGGGCGAGGGCCACCTGACCATGCAGCCATTCAAGCCCGTGTTGCTCGAGGCCGTGGGCGTGCCCGACGGCCACACGATCGCCAGCTACAAGAGCCGCGGCGGCTACGCCCCGCTCGAGGCCACGCTCGCCGGCAAGCAGCCGGCCGACGTGATCGAGATGGTGAAGTCGTCGGGGCTCCGGGGCCGTGGTGGGGCCGGCTTCCCGACGGGCCTCAAGTGGACGTTCCTGCCGAAGGACCACCCGGGCCCGATCTACCTCTGCATCAACGCCGACGAGAGCGAGCCGGGCACGTTCAACAACCGGATCCTGATGGAGGACGATCCCCACCAGGTGATCGAGGGAATCATCCTCTCGTCGTTCGCCACGCGGGCCTCGACCGCCTACCTCTACCTCCGCTACGAATACCCGAAGAGCTGGCATCGCCTGCAGGCCGCGATCGATGAGGCCTATGCCGCCGGCTATCTCGGGAAGAACATCCTTGGTTCGGGCTTCTCGCTCGACGTGTACCTGCACCGCGGTGCGGCCGCCTACATCTGCGGCGAGGAAACGGGCCTCATCGAGAGCCTCGAAGGCAAGCGGGCCTGGCCGCGGATCAAGCCGCCGTTCCCGGCGATCGAGGGCCTGTTCCGCAAGCCGACGGTCGTCAACAACATCGAGACGATGGCCTGCGTGACGCAGATCGCCCGCCGCGGCGTCGACTGGTTCAAGTCGATCGGCGTGCCGGCCGATCCCGCCAATCCCCGCGACCCCGGCTCCTACGGCCCCAAGCTCTACTGCCTCTCGGGCCACGTCGAGAAGCCGGGCTGCTACGAGGCGCCGCTGGGCATCACGGCCCGCGAACTGATCGACCGCTTTGGAGGCGGCGTCTGGAAGGGCCGCCGGGCCAAGGCGGTGATCCCCGGCGGCATCTCGATGGGCTTGATGACCGAGAGCGAACTCGACACGCCGCTCGACTTCGCCGGCCCGGGCAAGGTGGGCTGCCTGGGCCTCGGCACCGCGGCCGTCGTGGTGATCGACGACCAGACGAGCATCGTCGACTTCCTGCACAACTCGGCCCGGTTCTTCGCCCACGAATCGTGCGGTCAGTGCACGCCCTGCCGCGAGGGAACGAGCTGGAGCCTGCGGATCCTCGAGCGGATCAAGGCGGGCAAGGGACGGCTCAAGGATCTCGACATCCTCCTCGAACTCGGCAACACCATGGGCATGATGCCCGGGAGCACGATCTGCGGCCTGGCCGACGGCGCCGCCTGGCCGATGAAGAACGCGATCAAGAAGTTCCGCGGCGAGTTCGAGGAGTACGTCAAGCGGACCAACCCCTCGGGCTGGATGGTGACCGATCCCGTCCCCGCCCTCGCGATCGTGGGAGCGCACTGATGCCGGTCGTGATCGTCGACGGACAGGAGATCGAGATCGGAGCCGACGAGCGGCTCAACTGCATCGAGGCCGCGCGGCGGGCCGGCAAGGAGATCCCGCACTACTGCTGGCATCCCGGCCTGTCGGTCGTGGCCAGCTGCCGGATGTGCCTGATCGAAACCGGCCAGCGGGACGCGGCCACCGGCAAGATCACGATGGTGCCCAAGCTCGTGCCCGGCTGCCAGACGCCGGTCAAGGACGGCACGGTGATCGTCACCGAGAGCCAACTCGTCAAGGACAGCCGGGCGCGGGTCGAGGAGGCGCTGCTCATCGACCACCCGATCGACTGCCCGATCTGCGACAAGGCGGGTGAGTGCCTCCTGCAGGACTACCACTTCCAGCACGGCCAGCCCGAGCGGCGGGCCGACCTCCAGCCGTTTCACAGCCGCAAGCGCGACGTCGGCCCGACGGTCACCCTGTTCGTCGACCGCTGCATCATGTGCACGCGGTGCGTGCGGTTCACCCGCGAGATCTCCGGCACCGCGGAGTTGATGGTCACCAGCCGCGGCGCGAAGGAGGAGATCGACGTCTTCCCGGGCCATCCCCTGGCCAACAAGCTCTCCGGCAACGTCGTCGACCTCTGCCCCGTCGGCGCGCTCGGCGACAAGGACTTCCTCTACCAGCAGCGGGTCTGGTTCCTGAAGCGCGAGGCCAACGTGTGCGGAGGCTGCTCGGCCGGCTGCTCGATCCACACCGAGCACAACCAGGACGCCGTCTACCGGCTCAAGCCCCGTGAGAATCCCCACGTCAACAAGTGGTGGATCTGCGACGACGGCCGCTACGGCTGGCATCATCTCCACGACCAGGCGCGGATCCTCGAGGCCTCCCGCACCGCGGCGTCACCGACCCACCGCGGCAACGGGTCCGGCACGCCCGCCACCGAGGCCGTGGAATGGGCCGATGTGGTGGTCAAGCTCCGCGACGACCTCAAGGCGGCGGGGAGGCTTGCCGTCGCCGTGTCCCCGATGCTCACGGTCGAAGAGGCGTGGATGCTCTGCGCCGTCGCCCGGTCGATCGACTCGGAAGCCTTCCTCGCCCTCGGCTTCGTGCCCGTGACGGGGGACGATGAATCGTTCCCGGGCGGCTTCACGATCCGGGCCGAGAAGTGCCCCAACCGCAAGGGTGTCGAGGAGGTGCTCGCGATCTACGGCGCGGCCGGCCGATCGTGGGACGACCTCGTGGCACACGTCGCCGCCGGCAAGGCCGACGCCGCCTGGATCACGGCCGGCTACCCGGCCGCGTGGATCGACACCGCCTCCGCCGAGGCGTTCGCCGGCCTGAGGCAGCTGGTGGTCCAGGATCTGTTCGATTCGCCGCTGATGCGGCTGGCCAGCTGGCGGCTGCCGGCCGCAGGGTTCGCGGAGCGGGCCGGCACGTGGGTCAACGTGGCGCATCATGCCCAGAGCTTCCGCCAGGCCATCCGGCCACCCGCCGGCGTGTGGCCGGAAGGCAGGCTGTTCTGGAACATGCTCGGCCGCCGCGGCCTCTACGACCCCACCGCCGTCCGCCAGCAGATCGCCACGTCGTCCCCCACGCTGGCCGCCCTCGGCGGCGAACTGCCCTCCACGGGCGTCGACCTCCGGCTCCACCAGCTCGCCTGACCCGCTGCCATGCAGAACTTCATCCCATCGCCGACCACGCTCGTCGCCCTGGCGAAGATCGGGCTCCTGATCGGCGGCCTGATGACGGCGGCGGCCTACCTGGTGCTGGTGGAGCGCTGGATGGCCGCCTGGGTGCAGGACCGCAAGGGCCCCAACCGCGTCGGCATCCCGCTCACGAAGATCCGCCTGTTCGGCCTCGGCCAGCCGCTCGCCGACGGCCTGAAGATCATCCTCAAGGAGGACTTCACGCCGCGGCACGTCGACAAGGTGCTCTACACCGCCGCGCCGCTGGTGCTGCTCGCCGCGTCGCTGGCGATCTTCGCCGCGATCCCCTTCGGCAGTTCGCTGCCGCCGATCCCGGCGCTCGGCCTCACCGGCGAGGAGCCGCTGCTCGTCGCTCCCGGCCTCGACGTGGGCGTGCTCTGGGTGTTCGCCCTCTCGAGCATCGCCGTCTACGGGGTGCTGCTCGGCGGCTGGGCGAGCAACAACAAGTACGGCTTCCTCGGCGGCCTGCGGAGTAGCGCCCAGCTCGTCGCCTACGAGATTCCGCTCGGACTCGGGCTGCTCGGCGTGGTGCTCGCGGCCGGCTCCCTCAAGCTCGACGCGATCATGAACGCCCAAGCCTCCACCGGCATCTGGTATGCCTTCGCACAGCCGCTCGGGTTCGTCGTGTTCCTGATCGCGAGCTTCGCCGAGGCGGCCCGGCTGCCCTTCGACCTGCCCGAGGCCGAGCAGGAACTCGTCGGCGGATATCACACCGAGTATTCGGGGATCAAGCTGCTGCTGTTTCTCGTCTCCGAGTTCCTCCACATGGTCACGGCCGCGTTCCTGATCGTGATCATGTTCCTGGGCGGCTGGCACCTCTGGGGCGTCACCGGCTCCGGTCCGGTGGAGACCTGGACGGTCGCCCTGATCCGGTTCGCGGTGCTCTCGGCCAAGATCTTCGGCGTGATCCTGTTCTTCATGCTCGTCCGCTGGAGCTGGCCGCGGTTCCGGTTCGACCAGCTGATGAACCTCGCCTGGAAGGTGATGCTGCCGCTGGGCCTGGCCAACCTCGTGACGGTGGCCGCGGTCGAGGAGTTCCGGCCGCAGCTCGTGGCGGCGCTCGGTGAAGGCGGGGCGCGGGCCGCGGCGGTCGCCATCCCCTGGGGCGTGTTCCTGCTCGGCTGGATCGCCGCCGGCGTGCTCACCCCCTCGGGCACCGACAACACCCCGATCCGCACGCCCGAACCGCTCGACGCGGAGCACGGACTCGGCAGACGGCGCGACCTGGTGCAGGCCTGAGATGAAACCGTCCGACCCGTCGATCACCTGGCTCGAGGAGAAGCCGCTCGGACTCGCCGAGCGTCTCTACCTGCCGCTGTTCGTGAGCGGCCTGACCACGACGGCCCGGCACCTCGTGAGCCCGAAGGTCACCGTGAGCTTCCCCGACCAGCGGCCGAAGGTGGGCAACCCGCTGATCTACCGCGGGGTCCACCGGCTCAACCGTGATGCGGAGGGCCGCGTGAAGTGCGTGGCGTGCTTCCTCTGCGCCACCGCCTGCCCGGCCCACTGCATCGACATCGTGGCCGCCGAGAGCCCCTGGCCCGATCGCGAGAAGTATCCGGAGAGCTTCCACATCGACGAACTCCGCTGCATCTTCTGCGGGATGTGCGAGGAGGCCTGCCCTGTCGACGCGATCGAGCTCACGAGCCTCCTCGACCTCACCGGCAAGAGCCGCGAGGAGATGATCTTCGACAAGGAGAAGCTGCTGAGCGTCTACGACATGACGAAGGACGCCGAGCCGATGAAGTCGACCGCCCTGGGGTGCGACCCGTGATCGCCTCGCTCCTGCCGTCGATCTCGCCCGGCACGCTGCTCGCCGGCGGCGTCACCGCCACCGCGGCGAGCCTGTGGATGCTGCTGCCCCGCGGGCGTTCGGGCAGGGCGGAGCGTAGCAGTCGCTGGCTCGGAGGCCTGCTGGGACTGGCCGCCCTCGCCGCGTTCATCGCCCTGGGCCGCAGGCTCGGCAGCGTCGGCGAGGACACGATCTTCCTGGTGGTCGCCCTGGTGGCCGTGGTCTCCGGTGCGGCGACGGTCGTCTCCCGGTCGCCGGTCTATGCGGCGATCTGGTTCGCGATGGCCCTGGCGGGGGTCTCCGGCGTGCTGCTCGTGCTCGGCGGCCAGTTCCTCGGCGTGGCGACGATCGTGGTCTACGCCGGTGCGATCCTGGTGATGTTCCTGTTCGTGCTCATGCTCGCCCAGCCGGCAGGTCTCGCCCCGTACGACCGCGTGTCGAACGAGCCGCTGCTTGCCGCCGTCGCCGGAGCGGTGCTGCTGGGCATCCTCTCGCTCTCGATCGGTCGGCTGGCCGCCGACCCCGCGTCGTGCTGCGCCGTGCCCGCCACGAAGGCCGCGCTGCTGGCGACCGATCCCGGGGCCGGACCGAACGGCCCCGGCACCGTCGACCTGCTGGCGGCCGACCATGTCGCGCGGCTCGGCGGCGAGCTCTTCGGCCGGCACCTGCTGGCAGTCGAGGTCGCGGGGGTTCTCCTGCTGGTAGCCCTCGTCGGCTCGATCGCGATCGTGTCCCGCGGCGCGGCGGACGACGAGGCGACGGACTCGCGGAGGGCCACTCCGTGAACGTCGTCACCCCCGCACCGCTGGTCGTCGATGGCCTGCTCGTCGGGGCGATCCTGTTCGCCCTCGGCCTCGTCGGCCTGCTCGCCCGCCGCAACCTGATCGTGATGTTCCTGTGCGCGGAACTGATGCTGCAGGGCATCTCGCTGAGCCTCGTCGCCTGGAGTCGACACCACGGCGACTGGGGGGGGCACGTGCTTGTGATCTTCGTGCTCACCGTCGCCGCCTGTGAAGCGGCCGTGGCGCTCGTGTTCGTCCTCCAGGCCTTCGCCCGGACCGGACGGCTGGATTCGGCCGCCTGGCAGTCGCTCCGCGAGGCCAACCTCCCGCGGATCGTCGATCGCGAGCTGCCGGCGACCGACGCCGTGCCACCCCGCTTCCCCAGGCTCACTCCCGCCGGCGTGGCGCCGGCGACCGACGAGGACGCCCTCCTGGAACGCGAGCAGGTCTGAGATTCCCGCCCCGACATGAACTTTTCCGACCCTTCCACCCTGCTCGTGCTCGTCCCGCTCGTGCCCCTGGCGGCAGCGGTCCTCACCGTCGCCCTCGGCCGCGTGCTGGGGAGACGGTCCTGGCTGCCCGCGGTGGCGGGCATCGGCGCGGCGTTCGTCTGCGCCGTGATGCTGCTGTCGGGGATGGCCCGGGAGGTGACGGGCGTCGGCCACGATCAGCCGGCCCGGCCGGTCGAGTTCGTGACCACCCTCTGGGAATGGGCCGGCGTCGATGCCGCCGGCATGTCGGGCGCGGCGCCGCAGGCCTTCTCGATCCCGGTGTCGCTGAGGCTCGATCCGCTCACCGCCACGCTGCTCGTGATCATCACGGGCGTCGGGCTGCTCGTGGCGATCTATTCGATCGGCTACATGCACGGCGACCCGGGTGAGCCGCGTTTCTTCGCCCTGGTGTCGGCGTTCGTGTTTTCGATGTCGATGCTCGTGGCCGCCAGCAACTTCCTGCTGGTGTACGTGTTCTGGGAAGCGGTCGGGGCCTGCAGCTACCTCCTCATCGGCTTCTGGTTCTCGAAGTCCGCTGCCGCCCAGGCCGCCAAGAAGGCGTTTCTCGTCAATCGCGTGGGCGACTTCGGCCTGGCCGTCGCCACCTTCCTGCTGTGGATGACCTACGGAACGCTGAACTTCCACGACAGCGTCGCCGCAGACGGCACCCTGGTGCCCGGAATCCTCGGCGCCACGCGGCTGGCCGATGCATCCGCCTACGCCGGCGGGGCCGTGGGAACGGCGATCTGCCTGCTCTTTCTCCTCGCCGCCTGCGGCAAGAGCGCCCAACTGCCGCTGCATGTCTGGCTGCCCGACGCGATGGAGGGTCCTACCCCTGCCAGTTCGCTCATCCACGCCGCGACGATGGTCACGGCGGGTATCTACCTCGTGGCCCGGACGGCGCCGCTGTTCGTCGCCTGCCCCGGGGCGCTGACGCTCGTGTCGATCGTCGGAGCGACCACGGCGCTCGTGGCGGCGCTGATCGGCACGGTGCAGAACGACCTCAAGCGCGTGCTCGCCTATTCGACGATCAGCCAGCTCGGCTACATGTTCGCGAGCCTCGGCACCGGCACGCTCCTCGGCTTCACCGCGGCGATCTTCCACCTCGTGACGCACGCCTTCTTCAAGGCCCTCCTGTTCATGGGGGCCGGGTCGGTGATGCACGCGATGGGGGGCGTGATCGACATGCGGCGGTTCGGCGGACTGCGGCGGATCATGCCCGTCACGGCGGCCACGTTCCTGGCCGGGGCCCTGGCGCTGGCGGGGGTGGCCCCGTTCGCCGGCTTCTTCAGCAAAGACGAGATTCTCGCGGCCCTGCATTCGCGGGGCTGGGCCGACGCCCACGCGGATCACCACGAGGGTCTGCCAGCCGACGGCCACGCGGCGGCGGCGGCGGTGTTCCGGCTGGTGAGCAGCCCGACCGACGCGGCCCGCATCTCCGCCGGCCCCCGGGCCTCCACGCTCGACGCCCTCGACACGCCGGCCACGTTCCGGCTTCTGTTTTGGATGTCGCTGGTGACCGCGGCGCTGACGGCCTTCTACACGTTTCGGGCCGTGTTCATGACGTTCACCGGTCCGACGCGCGTGCCCGAGGAGGCCGGGCATCACGCCCACGAGTCACCCCCGTCGATGACGGTGCCGCTGGCGATCCTCGCCGTGCTCTCGGCCGTGAGCGGCTGGTGGCTGTTCAGCACCCATTCCCTGGCGACGTTCCTGGCGGCCACGCCCTCGTTCACCGCCCCCGCGGTGGCCGCCTCCGCCACGCCTGCCGTCTTCCACTGGGATCTCGCGATCCAGGGAACGCTGGCCGCGGCCCTGGGCATCGTGGTCGCGGCGCTGGGCCACCTGGGCCGCCGCAGCGACGGCCCGCAGCCCGAGCGGTTCCTCGGGCCCCTGGCCACGCTGTTCGCCAACCGGATGTACTTCGACCAGGTCTACGCGGCCTTGATCGTCAAGCCCCTGCAAGTGATCGCGTTGATCGCGGCGTTCGTCGACCGTCATCTCGTCGACGGCCTCGTCGACCTCGTGGCCCGCGTCCCGCTGGGCTTGGGGGGAGTCGTTCGCCACCTGCAGTCCGGGATCGTCCAGCGGTATGCCCTGGCCGGGGTGATCGGAGCACTCTTGATCGTGCTCGCGGTCGTCGCCCGGGCCATGGGCTAACGGAACCACAGGCGCATCGGCATGAACGGCTTCAGCCCCTCCACCCACCTCGTGCTGACGATCGCCGCGCCCCTGATCGGCGCGGGCATCGCCTGGGTGTTGGGCTCCCGGGGAGTCGCCGCCGTCCGCCAGAGCGCCGCCGTGACGACCCTGGTGACACTCGGCCTCGCCGGTTGGCTGGTCCTGCGCTACCTGGCCGAACCGGGCACGGCGGCGGGCCTGCCCTACGCGCTCTCGGAGGTGCCGTGGCTCACGGAGGGCATCTTCGACGTCCGCTTCTCGCTCGGGCTCGACGGGCTCTCGCTCTGGATGTTCGCCTTGGCGGCGCTGCTGTCCGTGACCGCCGTGTTCGTCAGCTGGGACGCGATCACGGACCGGCCCGTCGGCTTCTACGTGCTGCTGCTCGTGCTGGAAGCGGCGATGCTGGGCGTGTTCGCGGCCCGCGACGTGATCCTGTTTTACGTGTTCTTCGAGTTCACGCTGGTGCCGCTGTTCTTCCTGATCGGCATCTGGGGACACGAGGAGCGGCGGCGGGCGGCCGTCAAGTTCTTCCTCTACACCCTCGCCGGCAGCGTGCTCACCTTCCTGGGCCTGCTGGCGATCGTGCTCTGGCACGCCTCGCACGCCAACGTCGTGACGTTCGACATCGAGGCGCTGGTCGACGGCACGACCATCCACCCCCTGCCCATGACGGCCGCGGGGGGCTGGCTGCAGATGGTGGTCTTCCTGGCCCTGCTGGCGGGCTTCGCCGTGAAGGTGCCGATCGTGCCGCTCCACACCTGGCTGCCCCTGGCCCATGTGGAGGCGCCCACCGGCGGCTCCGTCGATCTGGCCGGCGTGCTGCTCAAGCTGGGCATCTACGGGTTCCTGCGGTTCTCGATGCCGATGCTCCCCGAGGCCACGGCCGTGGCGGCCCCCTGGCTGTTCGGCCTCGGTGTCGCCGGCATCATCTACGGCGCGCTGGTCGCCCTGGTGCAGACCGACCTCAAGCGGCTGGTCGCCTACTCGTCGGTGAGCCACATGGGCTACATCGTGATGGGGCTGTTCGCCCTCACCCCGGTGGCGACCGAGGGCGTTAACCTGCAGCTGGTCAATCACGGGCTGTCATCAGCCGGCCTGTTCGCCCTGGTGGGCATGATCTACGAGCGGTTCCACACGCGGAACATCGCCAGCCTCGGAGGCATCGCCTCGCGGGCTCCCTGGCTGGCCGTGTTCTTCATGCTGTTCACCTTCTCGAGCATCGGCCTGCCGGGGCTCAACGGGTTCGTGGGCGAGTTCATGATCCTGCTCGGCGCCTTCCAGCGGGCCTGGTCGGGCGTGTCGCCGGCCTGGCAGTTCGCCTACCTCGTGATGGCCCTGCTCGCCGTGGCGGGCGTCGTCCTCGGCGCGTGGTACATGCTCTGGGCGGTCGAGCGGGTCCTGTTTGGGACATCCCGCGAACCCCCTCGGGGCGGCCAGGACAGCGGCCAGGACGCCGCGGATCACGGCCACGCCGCCGCCACCGCCGACCGCTGCGATCTCCGCTGGCACGAAGTCGTGGCGCTGGCGCCGCTGGCGGTGTTCGTCCTCTGGATCGGCCTCGCGCCGGGGACGTTCCTGCGACCGGCGGCGGTCGCCGTCCAGCGGGCCACGGCCGCGCCCGCCGCGGCATTCACCGCCAGGATGCAGGCCGATTCCACCGGCACCGCCGTGCAGGCTTCGACACCATGAACGCGACCTCGCTCGACACCTTCGCGCTGATCGCCCCCGAACTCGTGCTCGTGCTGGCGGCACTGGTGATCTACCTGGGCGGCGCGTTCGCGGGCCTGCGCTCCGGCTGGCTGGTCGCGCTGGCCGCGATCGTCACCGCCATGCTCGTGGCCCAGGGGCGGGGCACCGGGGTCTCCGCCGGCGTGACGCTCGACGGATTCTCGTCATTCATCCGCTGGACCACGCTCGCCTCGGGGCTGCTGCTCGCGCTCGTGATGGCCGGCGACCTGTTCGTCGCGGCGGCGAGCCGCGGACCGGGACTTCGTCGCGGGGGCACGTGCGAGGAGGCGGGGACGTTTCTGATCCTGCTGGCAGGCCTGTCGCTCGTGGGGGCGGCGGGGGACCTCGTGCTGTTGTTCGCCGGGCTGGAGCTGGTTTCGATCCCGACGTACATCCTGCTCGGCCTCAAGCGGACCGATGCCCGGGGGCAGGAGGCGAGCCTGAAGTACTTCTTCCTGTCGCTGATCGCCTCGGCGCTGTTCCTGTATGCCGTCGTCTGCCTCTACGGCCTGGGGGGCTCGACCGACCTCGGGGCGATCGCGGCCCGCATCCGCGCGGAGTCCACCGGCCGAACGGTGCAGGCGCTCCTCCCCCTGGCCATCGGGCTGGGGGTCGTGGGAGCGGCCTTTCGGCTGGCGGCCGTGCCGATGCACTTCTACGCCCCGGACGTCTACGAGGGCACGAGTCCCGGCAACGCCGCCCTGCTCTCGACGCTCCCCAAGGTGGCGGGGATCGTCGTCCTGGCACGGATCATCTCCACCGTCGGCTCGTCGGCTTCGCCGGAACTGCTCTGGCGGGTGGTCGCCGGGCTGGCCGCGGTCACGATGACCGTCGGCAACGTGATGGCACTCTGGCAGACCAACCTCCGCCGGCTCCTCGCCTGCTCGTCGATCGCCCACTCCGGCTACCTGCTCGTCGGCATCGCGGCCGCAGCCGCCGGGCCGGCCGCCGCTCCCGGGCTGCTCTCGGCCGGCGGCCTGCCGGCGACGCTCTTCTACCTGGCCACCTATGCCGTCGCCACGATCGGCATCTTCGGGGCGCTGGCCTACCTCGGCCATCGCTGGCCGGAGTGGACGGCCGGCGGCGGGGCTCGGCCGCCGCGGCACGAGATCGCCGACGTCGACGACCTCGACGGGCTCTCGGGCACCAATCCCGTCGCGGCGTTCGCCATGGCCGTGTTCCTGCTGTCGCTTGCCGGCATTCCTCCCCTGCCGGGATTCTGGGGCAAGCTCTCGTTGGCCGTCTCCGCGCTCGACGTGGACGCCGGAGCGGCGATCGTGTCCGGGAGCCGCCGCGCGTGGTTCGTGGGGCTGGCGGTCGTGCTGGTTCTCAACGCGGCCATCGCCGCCGCCTACTACCTTCGCATCATCGCGGCGATGTACTTCAAGACGACGAAGCGGGGCGTGCAGGCCGACGGAGGCCTCGCGGCGGGCGTGGCGATGCTCGCCTGCCTCGCGCTGGTCGGCGTGCTGACGCTCCAGCCCCGCGCACTCGTCGCGGCCGCCTCGCGGGCGGGAGAAGCGTTGATTCCCCTCACGCCACCAGCCACGACCCTTCTCGCTCCCGACGCCACCTTGGCCACCGGCCGCTGATGCCCGCTCCCACCACAGCCGCCGTCGAGGCGATCCTCGCCGACTTCCCCGACCCGGAGACGGGCCGCCCGCTCACCGCCATGGGTCAAGTCCAGGCGGTCGCCGCCAACGCCGCGGGCATCTCGGCCACCATCGGCCTGACGTCGCATTCCGCGATTCTCTGGCCGGCCACCCGGGCTCGGATCGAGGAGCGGTTGCGGACCGCCTTTCCCGAGGTCCCGGGGATCACGGTCACGATCGGGCCCCACGACCGGCCCCCGGTGAAGCTGGGCCAACTCGGGGTCGAGGCCAAGAGCGTGATCGCCGTCGGCTCGGGCAAGGGGGGGGTCGGCAAGAGCACGATCGCCAGCAGCATCGCCATCGGCCTGGCCCTGGCGGGGAGCCGCACCGGCCTGCTCGACGCCGACGTCTACGGCCCGAGCGTGCCGCACCTCCTGGGCCTGGCGGGGCGGCCGCAGGTCGAGAACGGCAGGATCGTCCCGCAGGTGCTCGATGTCGGCCGTTCCCAGATGCCCGTGATGTCGATGGGCTTCCTGGTGCCGCCGGGCGAGGCCGTCGTCTGGCGGGGTCCGATGCTCCACGGCGCCATCACGCAGATGCTCCGCGACACGCTCTGGGGCCAGCTCGATTACCTGGTGATCGACATGCCGCCGGGCACCGGCGACGTGGCCCTCACGCTCTCGCAGGCCCTGCCGCTCTCGGGCGCCGTCGTCGTCTGCACGCCGCAGGACGTGGCGCTGCTCGATGCCACGAAGGCGATCGCGATGTTCCGCAAGGTCAACATCCCGCTCCTGGGCATGGTGGAGAACATGAGCTTCTTCGTCTGCCCCGACACCGGCAAGCGCTACGACATCTTCGGCACCGGTGGCGCCCGGAGAACCGCACGGGAACTCGACATTCCGTTCCTCGGCGAGGTTCCGATCCAGATCCCGATCCGTGAGCACGGCGACGCGGGCCGCACGGCCGCCAACTACGACGACCCGGCCTCGCGCCCCTACTTCCAGTCCATCTGCGAGCGACTCGTGGGCAATCTCGCCGCCGCGGCCGCCACCAAGCCGCCGATGCCATCGCTGCCGGTGCTGTGAGTTCACCCGCGCGGCTCCAGGGCACCGCGCGTGCCGACGCCCTCATCAGTAGAGCCACAGCCGCAGGTCGGGCCGCGTGACGACGGGCTGGGGCGTATACGTGAGCGCACACCACAGCCACCCTTGTAGCCCCTGATAGCCTCGGCCGGTGGACCTTTTCCATCGGCAACGGAGGCATGGCATGGGGCGGGGTGTGGATCGGGACAAGCTGGCGGCGTGGCGTCTGC
>VGYR01000019.1 GCA_016872925.1 Planctomycetota bacterium | reverse complement strand
AGGGGGAAAATCAGGGGGAAAACCAGGGTAACAACGCGGGGAGATTCGAAATCGCCTCGCGATGCCGTGGGGCGACGACTCGGAAACCCTGGAAGTGTTCTAGGAAACGGCGGGAAAAACGTCAAAGCCGACGCCTGGACGCCGGGCCGGGGCCGGTTTCATCCGTCGGTGCGCGGCGGCCGACGGGGCGCCGTCCGGTAGACTTTCGAGCACCGCGCGGCCCGGTCGCACACCGTGACTGCGGCCGCGCGACCGACAGGATGGGTGGCAGAGCGGTTGAATGCACCGGTCTTGAAAACCGGCAGTCGCGAAAGCGGCTCGTGGGTTCGAATCCCACCCCATCCGCCTTGTGTGCGACGAGGTTCGACGCATCGATGATCGCCTGCAGCAGGATCGAGCCGTGAGCGAGGGTGGCGGCGGACGCCTCGCCCGGGCACACCTGTGGGCCGACCTGATCAGCAAGATCCTGGGGGTCGTGGCCCTGGTGGTTGCGGCCTGGTGGACCTACTCGAACTTCACCGTCGAGCGGACGCATGACCCGACCATGGAGGTCAGCGTCGAGCCATCCATCGATCCGCTCGACGGCGACCGAGTTCTGCTCACTGTCAGCGTCTATCTTCGCAACGCGGGCAAGGTGGCGATCGCGCCGCGATTCCCGGATCGCGACGACGACCGGGACGCGGGGCTCGAAATTTCGATCGTGGAGATCGAGCCGACGGCCCGCGAGGGGGCGGACCAGGGGCCGACGGTGAATGGGATGCCCCCGCCGACGGTGCCCTGGTTCGACTGGACGAGCGGCGACGGCCGGCCCAAGCCGATCCTCCTCAAAAAGAACCTGCTCGCCTCCAACGACGACTATCGCCGCCGCCGCTACCAGCTGAACCCTGGCGTCCGCGTCCGTGAGCCGTTCGCATGCGTGGTCGAGCGGAACCGCCTGTATGCGATCCGGGCCCGGTTTTGGACCGACGAGGGCTCCGTGGCGGATCTCGTGTACGTCGATACGTTCCAGGTGCCCCCGACCGGATCGTGACGGTGCAGGCCGCGCGACCGTCACACCCGGACCGCCCCCGGACCCGATCCGGCACGGCAGCGATCCGTGGCCTATGGTTCCGACGACGGACCTCTTCCGCCGGAGCCGCTACGCATGCCGTCCACGATCACCCTCTGGCTCATCGCCGCCTGGGCCGTGGCCGGATGCTGGCTGATGGCCTCGGCGACGGCCTCACGCGCCTCGACCGTGCCGTCTCCGCATGGCGTGGCCCGCCGCGGCGAGGGCCGCGAGGCCGACGACGTTCAGGGCCGTCGCCGGCTCCGGAACGGCGGCCACCGCCCCAACTGACGGCGGCGGCACGTTGTAGCTCGCCGCGCCGTACAGGCCCGTGGCGGCGAAATCGGCGACGTCCTGGATGTCGACGATGCCGTCGTAGTTGAAGTCGCCCTCCGTCCAGCTCGCCGGATCGATCGTGCCGTACTTCCCACCGGCCACGAAGTTCGAGACGTCGAGGATGTCGACGACCCAGTCGAGGTTCGTGTCGCCCGGCGCCGCGTAGGCCGTCGTCACCGAGCCGTCGCCGTTGTCGAGCCAGCCCACTGCCCGAAGCTCGCTGGCCGCCACCTGGGCGGCCGACACGCTCGAGGTGATTCCCGAGGTGCCCGTCCACGAGCCGTCGCCCCGGCCCTCGAGGATCTCGGCCACGAGTTCGACGGCCGTCATGCCGCTCGAAATCGTGAGGAACCCATTGGTGAGATCCACCAGGCCGTTGCCGCTGGCGAGATCGAGGCTCGCCACGCTCGTGGAGAGGTACGGCGCCACCTGGCCCGTGCCGCCGGCCACGACGACGAGCCGGCTGGCGGAGAGGGCCGCGCCATTGGCGAGCCGAAGGGCACCCCCCTGCACGGTCGTGGAGCCGGTGAGCGTGTTGGCCTGGTCGACCACCAGCGTGCCGGCGCCGGTCTTCAGCACCGGGATCGAGCCCGAGAGCGTGGGGTAGCCGGCCTGGGTCTGCGTCTGCGTGCCGCTCGGCACGTTGATCGTGATCACGTTCGGGCCGCTCGACGTGAAGAGCAGGTTCAGGTTGTTCCCGCTCTGGGCGATCGAGAAGGTGCCTCCAGCCACCGCGTTGGCGAATCCGCCGGTGCCGTTGGTGGCCGTGGTGCGAATCACGAACTTCTCGGCGGCGAAGCCGCTGATCCCCCCGGTGGCCGACGCGATCCGCCAGCTGTAGCTCTGGCCGGGATTGAACCCCGTCGCCGAGCCACTGACGTCCGGCGCGAGCGACGACAGCGTCCAGAGGTTGATGGCGAAGGGATCGAGCGACGTCGACGCGATGGTGAGCGTGCCGTTGGTGCTCACCAGGTCCCACGCCGCGCCCGCCGTGCCCGATGCGTTGAAGAGCTGCCAGTTGTAGTTGCCGCCCGAGCCGAACGTGACGCCCTGGGTGAAGGTGAGCGTTCCGGGCCTCGTGCCGGGCGACACGGTGGCACCGCCGGCGAACGTCGCGCCTCCGTTGACGGTGCCGCTGCCGCCGAGCGTCTGCGTGGCCGGCACGGCATAGCCGCCGGCCTGCGACGTCACGTCGAAGACGGCCCCCGCGGCCACGGTCACCGACGACGACGCCGCGACGGAACCGGCCGACGAGAGCGACAGCGCGCCCGCCGCCACCGACGTCGCACCGGTGTACGTGTTCGCGCCGCCGAGCACGAGCGTGCCGGCACCCTGCTTGACCAGTCCCCCGCCGCCCCCGCCGTCCGCGAGCGGCTGATCGATCGTGACACTCGCGCCGTTGGTGTCGATCACCGCGCCGCCCGCCAGCACGGTCGCCGAGTCGAGTCCGCTGAGGAAGTCGTTCCTCGACCCGGCCCCGACTCGAAGCACACCGCCGTTGAGCGTCAGGCTCGCGGTCGTGCCCGCCTTGCGGACGAAGGGCACCGTCAGCGTGCCGCCGTCGAGGGCCACCGTGCCCGCGCCGATCCCGAAGTTGCCGAGCGTGAGGCCACTGGTGGTGCCGGCGACGGTCACGCTGCCGGAACCCGAGACGGTGAGCACGCCCGTGCCGTCAAAGCCGACGATCAGGCCGGAGGCCGTGCCGGTCTGCGCGAACGATCCGCCCGACACGGCCAGTTCGCCGGTTGAGCCGCCGTTCCGGGCCAGGATCACCTCCGACGCGGCGGTCGTCGTGCCCCCCGACTGGCTCCAGCGGGCCGACCCGGTCCGGGCGATGATGAACTCCGACCCGTTGGAGGTGAAGGTGCCGCCGGTCACCGTCGCGGTCGCGAACGACGTGCCGTTCTTCGCCATGTAGGTCGACGCCGCGGTCACATTGGCGGTGTCGCGGATCACGAGCGACCCAGAAGAGCCGTCGAGGTCGGCCACGTTGAAATCGACCGGCACGGTGACCACCGCCGCGTCGCGGGCCGTGAACGAGCCGCTGCCCGAGTTGCCGATCGCCAGCCAGCCGGCCGTGATGAAGGAACTGGAGTCGGCGACGGTCACGCTGCCGACGGCCCCGGCCGCATTGCCGATGCGGGTGCCGTTGTCGGAGGAAAACGACGACGATCCGCTGAGCACCAGTGATCCGGTCGATCCCGCGCTGTCGCCCACCAGGGAGTCGCCGCCGCTGGCGAACGACGAGTTGACCAGTGTGACCGCCTGGGTGGCGAGGTTCGGAGTCACGCCGCCGTCCGAACCGATGGCCAACCCGGCCGCGGTGATCGCCCCGCGCGTCACCGTGGCCGCGGAGCTCGCGCCCGAGGCGCCCGTGCCGCGGCCGACGGAGAAGAATCCCGTCGCATTGAGCGTGGCGTCGGTCACAGTCAGCGCCGCGCCCGAGTCGGCGACCGAGCCGACGACCACCTCGCCGCTGAACGTGCTCGTCTGCGACGCCGCTCCGGTCCCACTGCCCGCCAGGGCCAGGGTGCCCGAGCGGACGGTGACGGCATCGCCGGCTCCGGAGCCGACCGCGATCGACGTTCCGGTGAGCCGCAGCGTGCCCGTGCCCGACACGGCCAGCGTCCCCGTGCCCGACACGTTGCCCGACACGGTGAGCGTCGTGCCCGGCGCGGTGACCTCGAAGCTGCCCCCGGCCCCGCGGGTGGAGAAGCCGCGATTCGTCGCGGCGGTGGCGCCGGTGTAGGCCAGTGTGCCGCCGGCGAGCACAAGGTTCGACGACGCCGACGACGACGCACCGATCGGGCTCGCCGAGCCGCCGTTGGCGAGCGACGCGACCGCCAGCCGGCCACCGGCCACGGTGGTGGCCCCGGTGTAGGTGTTGGCGGTGGCGATCGAGGCCTCCCCGGTTCCCTGCTTGACGAGCGACGTCGTGCCGGAGATAGCCCCCGTCCCGGTGAACGTGTAGGCGAGCGCCGAGTTGTCGATCGTCACCGACGACGGGCTGACCGCCGCGGCCACGACCACGGAGGTCGTGCCGGCCGCCGCGTCGTTAAACACGGCTCCGTCGCCGTTGGCGAAGGTGGAGGCCGTGGTCGGGGGAATCAGCCAGTTGGCGGTCGTCCCCACGTTCCACGATCCGGCGGGCGTGCCCGAGGCCAGGCCGTTCCACTGCCGGGCGGCGATCGCCGTGACGTTCAGGAAGATCGTGGATCCGTCGTCGAGGAGCGACGCCGTGTAGCCGGTGAGCGGGGCGAGCGAGTAGCTTCCCGCCCCCGCCTTTCCGCCGTACTGGATCAGCGGAATCTGACCCACGGCCGGCTGCACGCCCGACACCGTGATCGTGACGGGGCCACCGGCGGTCAGAACGCCGAGCACGTTCAGCGGCGCGAGGGTCGGATTGCCGAACGACGCGAAGTCGATGTCGAGGCCGGCCGTGCCCGTCATGGTGAGCGATGCCGCGGAGAGCTGCGTGCCCGATCCGCCGATCATCACGCCGAGCTTCGTGCCGTTGGCGAGCGAGTAGCCGCCGCTCGCGAGGCTCGTGGTCTGCACGGCGAGCTTGCCGCCGAGCACGTCGTTCGCGCCGGTGTAGGTGTTGAGGCCCGTCAGCGAGAGGGTGCCCGACCCGATCTTCACCAGCCCGCCGCCGCCACCGTCGGCGAGCGACTGGCCGACCGTCAGCGACTGGCCGTTGGTGTCGAAGGTGACGCCGCCGGGAAGCACGACGGCGTTGTCGAGCCCGGTGAGGAAGGCGGGCGTCGCGCCGGCGGCGGCCCGGATCGTGCCGCCGTTGAGCGACATCGTGGCCGTCGTGCCCAGGCCCTTGCGGATCACCGTGGTCTCGATGCGACCGCCGTTGAGATCGAGCGAGCCCACGCCCGGCGCCGCCTCGTCGGGATTGCCCGGGTTGGCGGCGTTGGCGGCCAGCACGATGCCCGATGTTCCGGCCACGATCACGCCCGAGCCCGACACGGTGAGCGAGCCGGTGCCGTTGCGGCCCACCACGAACGCCCCGCCAGCCGACGTGGCGACCGTGCCGCCGCTGACGATGACCGCGCCGGTGGTGTTGGCGCCCTTGGCGACGTAGACGGACCCGGCCGACACGCCCGCCGAGTCCTGCACGGTCATCGTGCCCGACGACACGAACCGGTCGGCCACGTTGAGGTCGAACGTCACGGCCATCGAGGCTCGATCCTGGAGCGTCAGGCTGCCGCCGCCGAAGTTGCCGACCGCGGCGTAGACCGAGGCGTTGACCAGGCTCGAGCCGGAGGCGGTCATCGTGCCCAGGCCCGACGCCCCCTGGCCGATGAGGAGCCGGGCGGCCGACACCGTGGACGACCCGACGACCGAGAGTTCGCCGGTGCCGAGGTCACCGACATACAGGCCATCACCCGCGGCGAGCGTGCTCGCGCCGGCGACGGTCGCCGTGCCCGTGGCGGCGACGACGTTGCCGAGAATCAGGTTTCCCGAGGTGGAGAAGGCCGATGATCCCTGGAGGGAGAGAAGGGCGCCCGAGCCGGCACTGTTGCCGATCAACGCCTGGTTCGCCACGCTCACCGTCGAGTCGGTCATCGTGAACGACTGCGTGGCCGCGTTGGGCAGCGAGTTGTCGAAGCCGAGCCGCAGGTTGGCGGCCTGCACCGCCGCGTTCGTGAGCGTCGCCGCCGCCGTCTGCCCGGAGCTCCCCTGGCCGAAGCCCACCGAAAGCCAGCCCGACACGTTGACCGTGGCGTTGGTCACCTCGAGCGCGGCCGACGAATCGGCCGCCGCACCGATCCGCAGCTCGCCGGTCACGGTGTTGACGCGGGTCGAGGGCCCGCCGCCGGCACCGCCGACGCGAAGGGTGCCCGCGTCCACGGCGAACGCATACGCGGAGGAATCGGAGCCGAGCGTGTTGGAGGTTCCGGAGAGGACGAGCGTGCCGGGGCCGGCCTTGCGGAACTGCCCGGCCGACGCCGCCACGTTGCCCGAGAAGGTGAGCTCCGTGCCCGCCCCGGTGATGTCGATCACACTGTTGGAGCCGCCGATCGTGAAGCCGCGTGTGGTCGATGCCGAGGATCCCGCATAGGCGACCGCGCCGCCGGCGAACACGAGGTTCGCGGGGTTGGCCGAGGCCGCGCCGAGGGCGCTCGGGGAACCCGCGTTGGCCACGATCGAGATCGACGTCGTGCCCCCCTCGAGACGCGTGACGCCGGTGTACCCGTTGACGGTGTTGAGCGACAGGGCCGCGGCGCCTTGCTTCGTCAGGCCGCCGGTGCCGTTGATGGCCCCCGTGCCGCCGAGGCTGTAGGCCCGCGTCTCGTTGGCGAACGTGGTCGCACCGGGCAGCACGGTCGAGTTGACCAGCACGTCGGTCGAGCCGGCCGCGAGATCGTTGAACAGCGCGGGGTTGCCGTTCTGGAACGTCGTCGCCGAGCCGGTGAGCGTGTTGACCCAGTTGGCCGTGCTCGCGACGTTCCAGACGTTGCTGACGGACCCGTCCCAGCGGGGCAGGGCGACGCTCGTGACGACCAGATCGATCGACTTGTTGACGGTGTTGTTCGACAGCGTGGCGAGCACGCCGGCCGGCAGGGTGCCGAGCGTGAAGGAGAACGCGTTGAGGCTGCCGTACTTCACCAGCGGGATCGTGCCGACGGTCGGTGCGGAGGAGAGGAAGTTGATCGTCGAGGCGCCGGAGGTGGTGAGGGCCCCGGAGACGTTCAGCGGCGCCAGGCTGGGATTCCCGAACGACGCGAGATCGATCGTGAGCCCGGAGGCCGAACCGAGCGTCAGGGCCGATGTCGTGAACTGCGTGTCGAGGCCGCCGGCCACCGTGACGCCGAGGGTGGTCGAGCCGCTGAGCGTGACGCTGCCGGCCGGAGACGCGGCGGTGGTGACGACCAACCGCCCGCCGGACACCGCCACCGGGCCGGTGAAGGTGTTCGCGCCCGTGAGCGACAGCGAGCCCGCGCCGACCTTGGTGAACCCGCCCGAGCCCGTGAGCGCCTGAGGCATGGTGACCGTGAACCCGGCCGTGTCGACGATCGCGCCGCCCGCCGCCACCGTGGCCGAACCGATGCCCGAGAGGAACGACGTCTGGTCGGCCCGCGCCGCCAGCGTTCCGCCGTTGAACACGAACGCCGAGGCGGCGCCGCCCGCGCCGCCGGTCACCTGGTTCACGCGGAGCGTGCCGCCATTGAGATTGACGGTTCCGCTGGTCGTGGCGCCCGCCTTGCCGAGCACCAGGATCGGCGCCCGCACCTCGCCTCCGGAAAGATTCAGCGACGCACGGGCGCCGTCGGCGGCCCCGACCGCCAGGTCGCCCACCTGCACGTCGACCAGCCCGCCCGACACGCTGACGGTGCCGCGGCCCGTGGCCCCCGTGCCGATTTCGAGATCACCCGCGCCGGTCTTCCGCACCAGGCCGCCCGACACGGTGAGCGTGCCGGTGCCGCCGCTGCTGCCCACGGCCAGCGCCGTCGTCGCTGCCAGCGTGCCCGACGAGATGTCGTAGACGCCCACGCCGTTCGTGCCCCAGGCGCCGATCTGCAGGGTGCCGGCCGTGTTCGTGAGCGTGCCGCCCGTCTGGGTCACCTCGCCGCGACCGTTGAAGTCGCCGAACATCAGGTTGCCGGAGCCCCCCTTGGTGAACGACCCGCCGGAGATCAGCAGCCGCCCGGTGCCGCCGCCGGCGCCGAACTTGGTCCAGTTGTTGACGCTGAACGCGCCGCCGGACTCGATGGAGATGGTGCCCACGACCGCGGCTGTGCCCGACGTCCGCTGGCCCACGATGAGTTCGTTGGAGGCGATCGCGAACGTGCCGCCCACCAGGTTGAGCGTGCCCGTGAACTGCGCGGTGCCCGAGCCGTTCGTCTGGCCGATGATCACATTGCCGCCCGACGCGTGGTCGTAGAGGCTGCCGGCGTTGACGGTCATCGTGCCGGCCACGCCCCGCGTGCCGCTGCCGACGCCGATGAAGAGTTCGCCGGGGGTGGTGTGCCGGAGCGTCGACGCGCCATCGAGCACGAGCGAGCCGTTTCCGGCCGCCGCCCCGGTGGCCTGCGTGCGTCCCACGGAGGAGATGCCGGTCGTGGTAGCCGTGCCTCCCCCGAGGACCACGAGCGTGCCGCCGCCATCCTGCCCGATCGAGAACCTGGGCGCCGCCGAGGTGCCCGCAAGGGTCAGCGCGGCGGTGCCGCCGTTGCCGATGATCGCGAGGTCCGCGGACGTCGGCGCGGTGCCACTGCTCCAGTTGCTGCCCGTGGTGAAACTGCCCGAGCCCGACGCGATCCACGACACGTCGGCCGCCCGCGTCCACCCACCAGCCGCGACGGCTGCCAGACAGAGGAGTCCACCGAAGACAGATCCACGACGAAGCGACATGCTCATGGCGGCGACGGACGAACGTCCGCTCCTCGAATGGCAACCACGGAATCTGGGCCTGCGACCCGCATGCGGCGGCATCCGCATCCCCGCGGCCACGAGACCGCACCGGACCCGTTCGCAGAGTAGGCGAGCCCGCTGGAACGGTCAAGTTTTATGCCGCGGCGCTCACCGGTCGGTCGCTGCCGGAGCAGTCAGACCAGCCCGCATGCGGCCGTAGAGCGGGGCGAACCGACCGGCGTTGGCCTCGCCGTCGGCCACGATCGCCTCGGCAGCCGCCTGGCTGCCGGTCTTCACGAGCGAGAGCACGAGCGCCTGGTCGCAGGCCACGCGATCCTCGTTGACCAGCCGGCCCCGCGCCGCCTCCAGGAACGGGATCGCCTCGGCCCACTCGCCCTTGAGCTGGTGGAGCCGGCCCACGTACCGCTCCGCCAGGCCGGTCTGCGAGTAGCCACGGCGGAGCAGGAACTCGCCCTGGCCGATCGCGGCGGTCGCCTCGGCCCGCTCGGCCTCCGACAGGCCGCCCGCAATCCGCTCGCGGCAGGCAAGGCGGAAGTAGACGTATTCCAGATACCACGAGGTGTAGTCGGGCACCTGCGTCTGCGCGATCGCATAGAAGCGCTCCGCCTCGGCGATGCGGTTCTCGCGCATCATCGCCTTCGCCACCATGCCCGTGACAGGCCGCAGCCCGCCGGCGTGCGGACGCATCGATTGCCACTCGCGGGCCGCCTCGCGCACGGCCGGCGTCATCCGCGCCTCCGCCTTCTGGCAGGCGGCGTCGAACCGGGTGAGCGCCGCGGCGTTGGTCCGCTTCATGAACGGCACGCCGAACAGCGTGCGGAGCGTGTGGTTCACGCGGTACTCGTCGTACTCGTTGGCGCCGAGCCGCTCGGCGTAGGCCCGCCAGTCGGCGAGTGCGGCGGCCCGGGATCGATCCACCCGCAGACGTTCGGGCAGCCCGGCCATCGAGGCGACCACGGCCCGCGCCATCTCCGCCTGGCCGCGGAGGCTGAGATGCACGTGGTCGTCGAGCAGATCCCAGCCCGTGGCCCCCTCCGGCGAGAGCCCCCGAAACACCTCGGCCACGTCGCAGAACACGACGTCGCGGGCCTCCGCGGCCCGGCGAATCGCGGCCTCGGTGGCGGCGATCGGCCGCCAGGGCATGGTGTCGAGGTCGCGGGCCTCGAGGAACGCGTTGCGGGCGGCCGCCGGGTCGGCGGCCGCGGCCAGCCGCGTGCCCTCCGCAAATCGGGCCGCTGCCGCGTCGCCGACGCCAAGGGGCGCGAGCCCGGCCTCGTTGGCGGCGGTGGTGCACACGACCGCGGGCACGCCCGCGGCGGCGGCCGTGTCGAGCATGCGGCCGAGATGGGCCTCGAGGTTGCGGGCGGCCGCCGCGCGGAGCGGGGAGTCGGCCGGGATCACCGTCTGCGCGAACATCTGCTCCATGAGCGTGCGGCTCTCGTCGGCCTTGCCGCGGATCAGCCCCTCGACCGCCTGCACCACCGCGAGGCCACGCAGCCCGCGCATCCACGGCAGCGCCCAGGTGGGCAGCGTGCCGACGGCGTTGATCGATGCCACGCCGTAGGCACCGAAGAACTCGTTGTTGCCGACATAGAACACGAACAGGTCGGGCTCGTAGCGGACCGCGTCACGGACGAGATACACCAGCGGAAAGCTGGCGACGGCCGTCGTGCCGAGGCTGATCACCTCGACCTGCCGGTCCGGCCAGATGTCGCCGAGCATCGCCTCGAGGAAGGACTGCATCGAGAGGTTCCGCGGCTGCGGATACCCCTTGGCAGCCGACTCGCCAACGATGAACACCCGCACCGTCCCGGCGGGCTTCGGCATCAGGAAGTTGGTCTCCTCGGCGTAGCCGGGCCGGGTCGGATTCGCGAAGAAGTAGGGCTTCGACGCGGCGGGCTCGACGAGCGCGACCGACGCGCCGGAGGGGAGCCGCCCCGCGGTCCGCAGGAAGGCCGGATAGCCGCCCCAGCCGGCGAGCCGGAGCACGCCCTCGACCACGCCGAGCGCCACGAGCGGGATCGCCAGCGTGACGGCCATGAACACGGCCCGCTTCCACGTCGGGAGGGGCGTCGGGGCGGAGATCTCGGGGCGCGGTGGAGTCATGGCTGCCTCAGAACTGCCGTGCCGGGTCGTGCGGGGCCTGGGGCAGGGGCCGCCAGAGCGACGCAGCCGGCGGGGGACGACGTAGCCCGAGCCGGTCGCGGCCGGCGACCCGAGCGGCGAGGCCCAGCGGCGTGACGACGAGGAAAAACACCGCCGCCAGCGCCGCGATGCCCAGCGCCGTGCCCACCAGCCACACGAACCCCATCCAGGCCCAGTAGGCGGGCAGGCCGAGCCGCGTGCCGGTGCCGGCCGTGACGAGCGCCACTGCGGCGAATCCCCAGAGCAGCGGGGCGAGGTCGTGGCCCGCGCGAAACACGCCCCAGTCGACGAACCGAAACAGCGCGCCCGAGACGCCGAGCGAGGCCGCGATCGTCACGGCCCAGCGTCGGAGGTGCGTCGGAGACGGATGCCAGTCGATCGTGATCATCGGCCGCGTGCGAGTCGACGAAGGGCGGTCGGCGCGGACCGCGGAAAACGGTCAGAACAGCGTGTAGATCAGCGGAGCCGCCTGCGTGCCGCCGAGGATGATCAGGGCCCCAGCGAGCAGCAGCACCACGATGATCGGGGCCAGCATCCAGGCGCGGTGCATGCGGACGTAGTCGAAGAGTTCGGCGAGAAACGAGCGGCGCGGCATGCTCTCGGCTCCAGGGCACTCAGTCGGGAAGGAACTGCCGGCGGTAGGCCTCCGCGCCGGCCAGCGGCGGCTGGTCGGCCTTGCGGAGCAGGCGGTCGCCCAGCACGAGCACGTCCATGTCGGTGAACATGAAGCAGCGGTAGGCGTCTGCGGGATCGTGCACGATCGGCTCGCCGCGGATGTTGAAGCTCGTGTTCACCAGCACGGGGCACCCCGTCCGCCGGGCGAACGCGTGGAGAATAGCATGGAACCGCGGTGCTCTGGCCGGATCCACGGTCTGCACGCGGGCCGAGCCGTCGACGTGCGTGATGGCCGGCAGGGGGCCGCCCACGTCCCGCAGCCGGTCGAGCCCGGATGCGCGTGTGGCCCCGCGGTCCACGCCCCCGAGCACCGGCGTTACCAGCAGCATGTAGGGGCTCTCGCCGTCGAGCTCGAAGAACTCCCGCTGCCGGCCCGCGAGCACCGCCGGCGCGAACGGGCGGAACGACTCCCGGAACTTGATGGCGAGATTCAGCCGCCGCTGCATGTCGGGCCGCCGCGGATCGGCCAGGATCGAGCGGTTGCCGAGGGCCCGCGGGCCGAACTCCGCCGGCCCGGCGAAGTGCCCCACGATCCGGCCCGCGTCGAGCTCGGCGGCGACGGCGGCCACGAGCGACGCTTCGTCGGGAAATGACTCCGCGACTCCGCCGGCGCGGGCCAGGGCGGCGTCCACCGCGGCGGCGTCGCAGGTCGGCCCGAGGAGCGAGCCCCGCTGCGCGTCGTGGGGATCCGCCGTGCGGGGATTGCCGAGGTGGCCATGCCAGTGGGCAAGGGCCGCACCGAGCGCTCCGCCGGCGTCGCCCGCCGCCGGCTGGATCCAGAGCCGCTCGAAGGGCCCCTCGCGGAGCAGGCGGCCGTTGGCCACGCAGTTGAGGGCCACGCCGCCGGCCAGGCAGAGGTTTCGCATGCCGGTGCGGGCGTGGACGTGCCCCGCCATGCGGAGCACGATCTCCTCGAGCACCCGCTGGATGCTCGCCGCGAGATCCATCTCGCGGTCGGTGAGCGGGCCATCGGGCCGCCGCGGCGGCCCGCCGAACAGGCGGTCGAACCGCCGGCTCGTCATCCGCAGCCCGGCGCAGTAGTCGAAGAACCGCTGGTCGAGCCAAAACGAACCATCGTCGCGGAGGTCGACGATCTCCCGGAGGATCACGTCGGTGAACCGGGGCTCGCCGTAGGGGGCGAGCCCCATGAGCTTGTACTCGCCGGAGTTCACGCGGAACCCGCAGAACAGCGCAAACGCGCTGTAGAGCAGCCCGGGCGAATGCGGGAACCGCATCTCGGCCTCGAGCTGGAGCCGATGCCCCCGCCCGGTGCCCCACGTGGCCGTGCTCCACTCGCCGACCCCGTCGAGCGTGAGCACGGCCGCCTCGTCGAACGGACTCGGGTAGAACGCGCTGGCGGCGTGCGACTCGTGGTGGGTGGCGAACGCGATCGGCCCGCGATAGGCGCCGCCGAGGCCGGCATCGATTTCGCGGGGAATGTGCAGCTTCCGCTGCAGCCACGGCGGCATGGCCTTGACGAACTGCGGAAAGCCCCGCGGCGCGAAGGCGAGCGCGGTCTCCAGTAGCCGCTCGAACTTCACGAGCGGTTTTTCGTAAAACACCACCGCGTCGAGGTCCGCCGCGGTGAGCCCGGCCGTGGCGAGGCACCATTCGGCGGCCTGCCGTGGAAACGCGTCATCGTGCTTCCGGCGGGTGAACCGCTCCTCCTGCGCCGCCCCCACGATCGCGCTGTCGCGGACCAGCGCGGCCGCGGTATCGTGGAAGAAGGCGGAGATGCCGAGAATGTTCACGGAGCGCCCCGGTCACAAAACGAGCCGCCCCGCCCAAGCCAGGGGCCGGGGCGGGGCGACGAAGATCGTAGGATCAGGTGACCGGGATCAGCGAGGCGAGCGGGTCGCACGACGACGCAGCGTGCAGCCGGCGATCGCGACGCCCACCGCGGCGGCCGCAAACATCGACGGCTCGGGCACGGGCACCGTGTAGGAGTTCAGACCACCGCCGCCGAAGGTGACAGGATTGGAGGTGTAGGCTTGATCCCAAGAAGTGATCGAAACGTTGGGGTTGGCAAGGGCGTCAATCGCAGAGTCGGTGCCGCCGCCGCCCGAACTGTAGGCGTCGAACGTGAACTGGTCGCCGGGGGCGAGGCCGAGCGAGGACAGGGACACCGTGTAGTTGATCTCGCTCGTCGCACCGGGAGTGAAGCTGAACGAGGTGAGAGCGGTAGGACCGGTCCATGCAGCACCATCCCACGTCCAGAGTTGCGAGCCGCCGCCACCGTCCACCCACGAGCCGATCCAGTAGTCCATGCCGCCGGGCGCGGGAAACGGGTTGGGCGTGTACTGCAGGTTGATCGGGCGGTTCCAGCCGTTGCCCGTCGTCGTACCCAGCGGGGCGTTGTACGAGCCGATGCCGATCATGAACTTGGCCCAATTCGTTGTGGCGACGTTGCCATTCACGGTGAGCTTGAAGTTCAGGTCGCTGCCGACCGTGGTGATCTCCATGCCAAGGATGTCTGCCGTGCCACCCGCGTTGTTAATGCCCGGGTCAATGTCGCCGGCCGCGTCGGAGTAGGGCGAGGTGGACCCTTCGGCACCAAACGCCACCGTTCCGAGGGCCAGCGCCGCGAACACGAAGGTGACAGCGAAAGGAACTTGCATGGGTCTCGATTCCGTGAAGACTCAGATACCTGCGTCTGGCATGAGGAGGGTGCAACTCGTATTCCAAAGCAACCGAAATTCATCGAATTCGCGTTTTTTTCGTGGAATACTCCAGTTTCGCCAACCAGAACTCGGCTGCGGAACAGCCGCGATTTCACGGAGATAGCGAATCATTTCGCAAAAATGATCAAACCGATTCGCCAAAGATGTGAACCGCGTCCCTCGTAGAGCCCGAACTCAGCAAGGGGCTGCCCGGCGATCCCGTCGCGGGTCCGCATCACTCACATGAGTGCGGCTGCCGAAAGCCCAACGTCTGGCGACGGGGCTTCACTGGCTCGTGAGGTCGAGCTTCAGTTCCTGGCTGCCCGACACGAGCGTGGCCCGCAGGGGCGACTGCTCGCGGTCGGCATACACCTGCGGCGTGGCCAGGGGCGTGATGCCGTCGGAGTACTGGCCGGGCCCCGGCTGGGCTCCCTCGGCCGGTGGCACGTTCGCGGCGACCGTCACCACGTACTGGCCCGGGGGCAGGCCGTTCCGACTGCCCACCTGCACGACATAGCGGCCATCGGGTCCGATCGCCGCATACCCCGAAGGCCCGTCGCCGGTCGGGCAGAACGTGACCACGCCCGCCGAAAGCGGCCGGCCGTCGAGCGTCACCGTGCCCCCCACTTCCGCCCGCTGGGAGCAGCCGACCATCGCCAGCGGGGCCACGAGCACGATCGCCCACGACATCCGCGGCCGAGCACATCCACGCTGCCAGTCCATCGTCGCCCTCCCGCCGTGCTGCACGGCCCCGGCCATCGCTACTTCTTCCCGCGTTTGTCGGCCTCGAGCGCGAGGTCGATCTCCTGCCGGCCCGCCTTCACGTCCACCACGAGCGGCGTGGTCGAGACGTCGGCATACCGCGGCGGCGTGAGGAGCGGCATGATGCCATCGCGGCCGACCTTGATTCCCATCGCGGCCGCCTGATCGGCCGTCGCGTTGGCCGCGACCGTCACCTTGTAGGCCCCCGGCTCGAGCCCGGCTTCTGCGCCCGTCTGGAGCGCGTAGCGGCCGTCGGCGCCGATGTTGGCGTAGGCCGAGGCTCCGGTGGCCGCCGGTGTGAAGTTCACTACGCCCGTGGCCAGGGGCTTTCCGTCGAGCGTCACGTTGCCCGACACGCTCGCCGAGTGCTTGCTGCAGCCCGCCTGGCAGACCGAGAGCGTTGCCACCATGGCCAGCATCAGGGACGACCGACCTCGCGCCATGCTCATTCCGATGCCGTCGAGTCGCCGCGGCCCCCCGTGGAGAGCGCCATGTAGACGTTCATGTCGATGTCCTCGCCGGTGAACCGGACGGAGCCGTCGGCCCGCACGAAGCTCGCCCCGCCGGCGTGGCGGCTGCGGAAGCCACGCACGTTCCACCAGTTTTCCGGCACCGGGGGTGTCGGCAGGTAGTTGAGCGGCACGTTGCATGCCGCCCAGTCGCCGTCGGCGTACAAGGCCACCGCATGATGGTCGTGGGCATACACCGCCTCGCCCACGAGCAGGGTCTTGCTGGTGCCGTCGGTGAGGTCCTTGAGGCGACGCGGGTGCATGTACGTGTTCCGCCAGAACACGCCCTTGCAGGGAGCATCCTTGCCGCCGGTCGCCGACTGCGCGCCGTTGTTGTGGCAATCGATCGGAGTCCGCGGCTCGTCGTCGTGCCGCGGCCAGATGCTGCCGAAACTGCCGCCTACCTTCGTCGCCCCGAGCACACCCTTGTAGCTCGTCACGCTCACCTCCGTGCCCTGCATCGAGTGCATGAAGGGCCCGGTTCTCCCCGCCGTGTCGACGACCCACGTGCGGGCCGCGTCGGCGTCGGTCGGGCAGGAGAGCATCGGCAGCCGCGTCTTCAGGGCCGGCTTCACCAGTGCCAGGCCGCGGTTCTCGTAGATGTTGCCCTTCGTAGAGGGCGCGAGCGTGGAGTAGAGGGCCGACTGCTCGAGAAACGGCAGCGTTTCCACGATCCAGCCCCGGCCCGTGCAGCCCGCCTGCTTGTCGCAGGTGGTGGGTGAGTTGGCAGGGGATTCCCCCCACTGGGCCACGCTCGGCGGGAACTTCTTTTTGGCGTCGTGGTGAGTCAGCACGGCCAACCCGAGCTGCTTGAGGTTGTTGGTGCACGAGGAGCGGCGGGCCGACTCCCGGGCACTCTGGACGGCCGGCAGCAGCAGCCCGATCAGCGTGGCGATGATCGCGATCACCACGAGGAGCTCGACGAGGCTAAACGCACGCCGGCGTGAGCTCGCTGGCCGGCTCACACCACGGCACGAAGTCGCGAATGCTGCGCAGGCTGACTCAGATCGGGGCATACACCCCCCCCCTTTGGTTTGCGAACCGAGAACACCGAGACCACCGAACTGTCGTCGCTCACCGAATAAAGTATTCCCTCCGCTTCTCGCCGGTCAAGCCAACGCCGCGGTGCGCCCAGACGCCCAGCAGGAGAGCGATGGCCGCCCCGGCCAGGCCCAGGGCCGGCTCCGGCACCGAGGCAACCGCCGTCTCCGGGGCCCGGCCCGCCCGATACGACCCTTGATCCAGCACGCCTGCGGAGATGATGTCGGCAATGTCGAGCGCGTCGAACAGACCGTCGTAGTTGAAGTCGCCCTGCTGCCACGTGGCGGCCGACGACGCGTTGTACCGGCCCGCGGACACCATTTCGGCCACGTCGAGGATGTCGACCACGCCGTCAAGGGTCGAGTCGCCGGCGGCGGCATAACTCACCACGATCGAGCCATCGTCCTGCTCGCTCCAGCCGATCATGCGGGCCACACCGCCGGCCGCATCGGCCGCGGCCACCGACGAGACGATCCCCGAGCCGCCGCTCCAGTCGCCCGCGTTGTAGCCGGCCGTCAACGCGGCCACGAGGTCCGTGGTCGCCATGCCTCCGGCTGCGATCGTGAGCGACCCGTCGGCCACGTCCACCACGCCCCCGGCCACGGCCAAGCCCCGCACGCGGGCACCGATCCCGGGCCCGACCGCCAACCGTCCGCCGACCACGGTCGCGACGCTCGAAGCCAGGGCATCGGGGTGCGCGATCCGGAGTTCACCCGCCTGCACGCTCGTGGGGCCGGAGAAAGAGTTGGCCACGGTCAGGCTGGTGGCACCCGCGCCCATCTGAATCAGGCCGCCGCTGCCCGACAGCGGTGTTGCAAACACCACCTCGTTGCTGCGGTTGACGGCCAGGACCGTCGCGGCCGCGAGGCTGATGGGACCCTCGACACTGCCCGTGGAGCCGCCCGACCCGAGAGCCAGGGTGCCCGACATGACCGCAACCGGGCCGCTGAGCGGGTTGGCCGCCGAGAGCGTCAGCCGTCCGAAACCCGTCTTCGTCAGCCCGGCGGAGCCGGCGACCCGGGCGGAGACGACCGCATGAACGCCGTCCGCCACCGCGATCTCGCGCGAGGCCGCCGTGGAGCCGGCGAGCACGATCGTCCCGGTGCCGGAAAACGTGGGCAGGCCGGAGGCGGTCACGTCGATGCCGCCGACGACCGGCACGCTGCCGGACACGGTGACCGACACGCCCGAGCCGCCGAACACGGCGCGGCTTCCGGGAACCAGCGGCATGGCCAGGGCGGCATCCGTCACGGCACCGCGCCACGCAAGGCCGGCCGTCGACCACGTGCCGGCCCCACCGGCCACGGCGTCGTTGCCGGTCCACGTCATCGTCGTCGGCACGCCCGCGGTCGGCGCGATGCCGAACTGCTGCTGGGCCATGGTCACGTCGCCGGGGTCGATCGCCCCGTCGCAGTCGAGGTCGAACGTCCAGGTGTCGGCACCGGCCGGCAGCGCCGCGTAGGCCCGCAGGACCCCGAGGTCGGCCTCGTTGAGGACGCCGTCGTTGACAAAGTTGACCCGGCGGAACTTCACCCCGGCCAGGGCCGTGGCGGCCGACGTGTTGGCCGTGCCGGTCAGCAGCGACTCCATCTGCAGGAGGTCGTAGGTGTCGACGAGCCCGTCGCCGGTCGTGTCGGCGGCGGCGTTGAACTCCGAGTTCTTGGAATACAGAACCCGCTCGAAGCCGTAGCTGGAGTTGGCCATGTCGAGGCCGGTCCGCGAACCGTCGAAGTTCAGGTCGCCGAACCCGGCGCCGCGGCCCGCCACCGGCCGCCGCCCCGTGAATCGCTGGATGTTGTAGGTGCCGGTCAGCTCCCGGGTGACCACGGTGTAGGTGTTGTTGCCGTTGGGCACGCCGAAGAAGCCGGTCTTGAAGATGTCGCGGTCGATCACGTCGGTCGACCCCTGGCCGGCGCTCACCCAGCCCAGGATCGTCGCGTCGGACACCGTCGCGGCGACGTTCTGGAAGATGTTGACCCTGTCGGCCGTGCCGTCGAGCGACTTGATCCAGACGTCGTAGTTGCCGGCCCCGGAAAAGGCCTTGAACTGATCGAAGGCCGACTCGGGCTTGAGCCGGTCCACGTAGAGCACCTGTTTGAAGTCGCTGTACACGGCCGGCCCGCCGTCGCTCCGCTGCCGGTAGGCCCGCACGGTGAGGAAGTTCATGCCCTCCGGCAGGAGCGTGGCGTTGACCGACTGCTCGTAGAGGCCGTTGCCGTCCGCCTGCGCATACCCCGTGCGCCGGGTGGTGACGAAGTTCTCGAATCCATACGACACGTCGCCGGGCCTCGTGACGTCGACGGCGCCGCTGCCGTTGAGGTCCAGGCCTTCGTTGATCCGCAGCATCGCCGTGTCGCCGTCGGCGCTGCGGTCGCGGTAGCCGTCCGCCAGCGTCACCGCCTGCGTGGCCAGCCGCACCGTGAACGTCCCGGCGTTGATCACCCGCATGCTCGCGAGCCGCGCCGTGGCGTTGGCGACGTGAATCGCCGCCGTCTGTGCCGCCGTCTCGCCCCCCTGGAACTTCGCCGGCGTGTCTCCGGCAATCAGCGACCCGACCGCCGTCCCCGAAAACTCGATCCCCGCGGCTGATTTCGGCGTCGGCAGGCCGTAGACGAGGTAGCCCTGGTCCTTCCCGTCGTTCCGCAGGAAGCGGACGTTCACGGAGCGGTTCGAGGCCGAGCCCTGCACCTGAACCACCTCGGGGATCGTGCCCGCGCCCAGCGTGGCGTTGGCCCGGGCGGCGTTGCCCGTCAGTTCGACGAGCCGCTGGCCGAGCGTGAAGTCGACGTTCACCGTGCGGGAATCGAAGCCCGAGTCGTTGCGGTTGCTGAGCATCACCAGGGCGGCACCGCTGCGTTCGAAGGCGTAGTTCTCCTTCTCGATCCAACGCTCCCGGTAGTCGCCGCGGCCGTAGCGGCTGCGGAGGTCGACCAGCGTGGTGATCGTGCTGCCGTAGTTGCCGAGGGCGTCGCCGCGGCCCGGCTTCGGGAACGCCCGCAGGGGGTCGTAGTGCTCGGAGGCGTTGTAGTAGACGATCGCGTTGCCCGGCCGCATCAGCGAGAACGCGTAGGCCACGTTCATCATGTCCGGGCCGAAGTCGTCGTGGCTCTGCACGAACACGACCCCGTTGGAGCCGTTGACCTTGCCGTCGTCGTAGACGTCGAGGCCGGCGTAGACCATGTTCCGGAAATCGTTGGCCGTGCCGTTGCTCGAGAGGTTGTATTTGATCGGCCAGAACTGGGCGAAGTCGAGGGCGTCGCGGTTGCCGGCGATCTGGTTCGCGGGGATCAGGCCGACGTCCTTGCGGACAAACTGCGACATCAGGTTGGCCCGGTCGGTCGACGCGCTCTCGCTGAAGCTGAACACCTCGCGCGGGGCCCCGTTGAGCAGGGTCCGCCGACTCGCCCGGTAGACGGCCTCGTCGAAGTAGTTCATCAGCCAGGGCTCGAAGTGCCGGGCCGCATCGAGCCGGAACCCGTCGACGCCGACGTCGTTGATCAGCCAGCGGGCGTTCCGCATCAACAGCCCGGTGGCGTTTTCGGCGGTCGCGTCGCCGGCCGTCGGGTCGGAGGTGTTGAACGAGTAGAGGGCGGTGTTTTGGCCCGTCTTGGGGTTGTAGAGGCTGGTGCCACCGAGGTTCCGGTCGGGGTAGAAGCGGGCGTTGGCGGCCGACGGGAGGTTGCGCGACGTGCCCGCGGGGATGTTTTGCGGATTGCCGGCCGCCACCGGCTGGCGGATGTAGGCGAAGTTCGTCTCGTGCTTGATGTCGATCAGGCCGGAGAGGCGGCCGTTGAGGTCGCCCGTCTCGAAGGCGCCGTGAAAGTCGCCGTCCGGGGCGGCCGTCGCCGAGAGCACGAAGCCGGGATAGCCCCCCGCGATGGCGAAGCCGGTCGTGGCGATGGTGCTGAAGCCATTGTGGTTCCAGACGAGGTCGACGATCACGTCGCCGGCGGCTCGGTGCAGGGTGGAGGCAAACCGCCGCAACCCGGTCTCGGTGCCGTAAAGGGTCTCGTTGCCGGTGGACCCGAGGTCGAACCGGTCGAACACGTCGTAGCCCACCGAATGGTTGCTGGAATCGGCCCGCCCCGTCGGCGGAATCCAGGTCGACCCGTATCCCGCCATGAAGAAGTCTGCGACCCGCTTCTCCTGGGTGGGGTAGGAGGAGTCGAACCACTGCAGGATCGCTGGAGCTGACGCATCGACCGCGGCGGCGGGACGGGCCAGAACGATGGCCAGGAACCACAAACCGCGAGCCGGGAATCGGCTCCAGGACTCGAACGGTGCCATCCAGCGTGCAAACCGATCCATGCAAGACACCCAGATCGAGATGTCGATTCCGCTATTTTCTCAAGGACCGGCGTGGAAAACAGCCTCGAAACATTTATGCTACTGTCCGCGGCGCGGCCGGAGCAAGATTTTGGTCGCTTCGTGACACCCACGATGGGAACCGGACTGGCCGTTCCGAGAAATCCAGTTCAAATGGTGGTCTCGGTCACGCCACGTTCCGGTCTCTCCTGGCAGGGATACGAGGGGAGACGCCCAATGGATCGTGAACCCGAGCGACGTGGCCACTTTTCCGGACGGCAGGCTGTTTTCTGCCTGGCCGTCGCGGCGTGTGCCGTCACCTGGCCCGCGGCCACGCCGGCCGAGACCACCCATGTTCCCGAGTGGGTGGCGGATGCCGTCTTCTATCAGATCTTCCCGGAGCGGTTCGCCAACGGCGACCCGGCCAACGATCCCACCCGGGAGTCGCTGGAGGCGGAGGTGCCGGCGTCGTGGGCCGTGTCGCCGTGGACCGGCGACTGGTACGCCCGCGCCGACTGGGAAAAGCAGCTGGGCCCCGACTTCTTCGAGCACGGCGTGTTCCACCGCCGCTTCGGCGGCGACCGCCAGGTTATCATCGACCGACTCGACTACCTGCAGGATCTGGGGATCACGGCCCTCTACCTGAACCCGGTCTTTCACGCCCGCTCCCTCCACAAGTACGACGGCAGTTCCTTCCACCACGTCGACCCGTACTTCGGCCCCGATCCCGCCGGTGACCTGGCCGCCATGGCCAAGGAGACGAGCGACCCCACGACCTGGCAGTGGACCGCCGCCGACCGGCTGTTCCTCAAGCTCCTCGACGAGGCCCACGGCCGCGGGATGCGGGTGATCCTCGACGGGGTCTTCAACCACACCGGGCGGGATTTCTTCGCCTTCAACGACATCCGCGCCCGCGGCAAGGAGTCACCGTACGTCGACTGGTACACGGTGGAGCGGTTCGACGACCCGGCCACGGCGGCCAACGAGTTCAAGTACAAGTGCTGGTGGGGGGTCGACACCCTGCCGGAGTTCGCCGATTCGGCCGACGGCAAGGACCTGCATGCCGGCCCCAAGGCCTACGTGCTCGACATCACGCGGCGGTGGATGGACCCGGACGGCGACGGCGATCCGTCTGACGGCATCGACGGCTGGCGGCTCGACGTGGCCCGCGAGGTGCCCGTGGCCTTCTGGCGGGACTGGCACACGCTGGTGCAGTCGCTCAATCCCGAGGCGTACACCGTCGCGGAGGAGTGGGAGGAGGCCAGCAAGTTCCTGGGGGACGGCGCGTTCGACGCCACCATGAACTACTTCGGGTTCTCGTTCCCCACCAAGGGCTACCTGATCGACTCCACGATGCCGGCAGTCAAGGCGGCGGCCGAGTTTCACGACCGCCTCGACGACCATCCCCCGGCGATGCGGTATGCGATGCTCAACCTGGTCGACTCGCACGACACCGACCGGCTCGCATCGATGGTCGTCAACGCCGCCCGCCGGGCCTACGCCCAGCCGGCACGGTTCGACTACGACATCGACGTCACCCCGCGCCATCACGCGGATTACGCCCTCCGCAAGCCCGACGCCCGGGAGCGGCGGATCCAGCGGATGGTGGCGCTGCTTCAGATGACCTATCTCGGGGCCCCGATGATTTACTACGGCACGGAGGCCGGCATGTGGGGGGCCGACGACCCCTGCGACCGCATGCCCATGGTCTGGCCCGAGATGACCTACGCGCCGCAGGCGGCCGACCCGCGCGGCCGGCCGCGAACGGCCGACCCCGTCGCCTTCGACAAGGGGATGTTCGACTTCTACCGGGCCGCCATCGACCTCCGGAAGCGCTGCCTGCCGTTCCGCCGCGGGGAGATCGAGTTCCTGCCCGCCGACGACGCCGCCAAGTTTTTCGCCTTCCGCCGGACCGACGGCGCCGAGGAACTGCTCGTGGGTTTCAATCGGGGGGACGAGGCCTACGAGTGGCGGGTCCCCACGCCGCAGGCCGCGACGATCCAGCAGGCGTTCGTCGCATCGGGCGAGGTCGCCAAGGTGGTCGTGAAGCCCGACGGCGACGCGACCGTGGTGACCCTTCCCCCGCTCGAGGCGGTGGTGCTCCGCGTAAACCGTCCGCGGTGACGATCGGCATGCGATACCGCCCGCCCCCGCCGCTCGTGGACATCCTCCGGGCCGTGCTCGTCATGGCCGGGCTCGCGGCCGGATGTGGCCGCGTCGACCAGGGCGTGACCGTCACGATCTGGCACCAGTCGCGGCCCAACGAGCGGGAGTTTCTCGCCGCCGAGATCGCCCGCTACGAGGCCGATCACCCCGGCATCCACGTCAAGCCGCTCTACAAGGAGACGGAGGAACTGCGGAGCGGCTTCCAGGCGGCGGCCCTGGCCAACGCCGGGCCGGAGCTGGTCTACGGCCCGTCCGACGTGCTCGACACCTTCCATACGATGGGGATCATCGGGAATCTGGAACCCTGGTTCCCGGCTGCCGACCAAGCGGAGTTCGTCGAGGGGGCGGTGACCACGCTGCCCTCCAGGGACGGCAGCGGCCGGCGCGACGTGGTGCAGATCGGGGATCGCTTCGGGAATCACCTCGCCCTGGTCTACAACCGGCGGCGCGTGCCGACGCCGCCGCGGTCGACCGACGAGCTGGTGCGCCTCGCCGTCGCCGCCACGACCGACGACGACGGCGACGGCCGGACCGACCGCTACGGCCTGGTCTGGAACTACACCGAGCCCTTCTTCGCGATCCCGTTCGTGACCGGCTTCGGCGGCTGGGTGTTCCGCGAGCCCGAGGGCACCCCGCCGGTGCCCAACCTCGACACGCCCGCGATGGCGGGGGCGCTGTCCTTCATCCGCGACCTCCGCGACGTCCACAAGGTGGCGCCAGCCAACTGCGACTACGAGCTCGCCGACTCGCTGTTCAAGACCGGCCGGGCGGCCATGATCGTCAACGGCGACTGGAGCTGGTCGGACTATCTGGAGAATCCGGCGATCGACGCCGCGGTCGCCGTGCTCCCGACCGTCGACGCCACCGGGCTGCCGATGCGGCCGATGGTCGCGCCGAAGGGCTACTCCCTCAACGCCAACGCCCGGGGCGCGGCGGCGGAGGCGGCGATCGGGTTCGTGAGGCACATGACGTCGGAACCGGTCCAGCGGCGGCTCGTGCAGCGGCTGCGGATGCTCCCGGCCCGCGCGTCGGTGCAGGATGACCCCGTGTTCGCCGACGATGCCACCCTCGCCGCGTCGCGGGCCCAGCTGGAGAACGGCCGGCTGATGCCCGTGGCCACCGAGCTGCGGGCGGTCTGGGACGGCATGCGGCCCGCCTACCAGGCCGTGCTCGGGGGCACCCTGGAGCCCGCGGCCGCCGCGGTGCGGATGCAGCGCGACGCCGAGGGCTTCATCGCCTCGATGCACAAGCGGATCGAGCCGAGCCCGCTCGTGCCGGTGCTGGCCACGGCGGTGGGCCTGGGCCTGCTGGGGCTGCTGGCCTGGCAGGTGCCCTCGTTCATGGCCTTCCTCCGCGACCTCCGCCGCAATCCCACCGCCTACGCCTTCGCCCTGCCGGCGGTGGCGGTGATCTTCGCGGTGATCGTGTTTCCGTTCGTCTGGAACCTGGTCCTCTCGCTCTCCGACATGTCGCTGGTGCGGTTCCGCGACTGGCGGGTCGTCGGCCTGCAGAACTACGCCGAGGTGCTCTCCGACCCGAGGCTCTGGGGGCTGTCCGGCGTGTTCCTGAAGACGATCGTCTGGACGGTCGTGAACGTGGCCCTTCACGTGGCCCTGGGGGTGATGCTGGCCGTGGCGATCAACGGCCCGGTGAGGGGCAAGTCGATCTACCGCCTGCTGCTCATCATCCCCTGGGCCGTGCCCGCCTACATCACGGCCCTGACCTGGCGCGGGATGTTCGACTACGAGTACGGCGCCGTGAACCTGATGCTCGGGAAGTGGCTGGGCCTGCCCGCGGTGAACTGGCTCGGGGAGCCGCTGCGGGCGTTCGAGGCCTGCATCATCGCCAACGTCTGGCTCGGGTTTCCATTCATGATGGTGATCGCCCTGGGCGGCCTGCAGGGCATCCCGCAGGAACTCTACGAGGCGGCCCGCATCGACCGCGCCAGCCGCTGGCAGCAGTTCTGGCACATCACCCTCCCGCTGCTGAAGCCGGTGCTCCTGCCGGCCGCCACGCTGGGGGCGATCTGGACCTTCAACAACCTCAACGTCGTCTGGCTGGTCTCCAACGGGGGCGAGCCCCAGGACGCCACCCACATCCTGGTGTCGTACGTCTACAAGTCGGTGTTCAACCTCTACCGCTACGGCTACGGCGCGGCCCTGTCGACGGTGATGTTCCTGATCCTGCTCGCCTTCTCGCTGCTGTTCCTCCAGCGGACGCGGGCCACGGAGAGCGTCTACCGATGACCACCCTGCGAGGCTGCGGCCGGAGGCCCCGGCCATGAAGGAACCCCTCCGGATCACGCTCCTGCGGCACGCGGTGCTGCTGGCGTTCGTGGCGATCTCGCTGTATCCCGTCCTCAACGTGGTCTCGATCTCGCTGCGGCCCGGCGACCGGCTGCGGTCGACCGACCTGGCCATCATTCCCGCCGACTGGACGCTGGACAGCTACGCGAAGCTGTTCACCGAGCAGCCCTTCCTCCGCTGGCTCCGCAACTCCCTGGTGGTTTCCGCGGTGGTCACGCTCACCGGCGTCGCCCTGGCGTCCACGGCCGGCTATGCCTTCAGCCGCTTCCGGTTCATCGGCCGCAAGGCCACGATGCTGGCGATCCTGACCACGCAGATGTTTCCCGCCACCATGCTGCTGCTGCCCCTCTACGTGCTGATCGCGAGGCTCGGGCTGATCGACACCTGGGCCGGCCTGATGGTGTTCTACACGGCCACGGCGCTGCCCTTTTGCGTCTGGCAGATGAAGGTCTTCTACGACACGATCCCCGCGTCGCTCGAGGAGGCGGCCCGGATCGACGGCTGTTCGCGGGCCCAGGCGTTCTGGCACGTCGTGCTGCCGCTGGCGACGCCGGGGCTGGTGATCACCGCGCTGTTCAGCTTCATGACGGCCTGGAGCGAATACATCGTCGCGGCCCAGGTGATGCAGGACGAAAACATGTTCACGCTGCCGCTGGGCATCAAGGGCTTCCAGGCGAGCCTGTCGTCGCAGTGGGGTCTGTATGCCGCCGCGTCGATCCTGGTGAGCGTGCCGGTCGTCGCCGTGTTCCTCGCGTTCAGCAAGTACCTCGTCAACGGGCTCACCGTCGGCTCGGTGAAGGAGTAGGGCTCCGCCCTGTCAGCCATGGCCACCGTCACCCTGCGCGACCTGCACAAGCGGTATCCGGAGGGCTTCCACGCCGTCCGCGGGATCTCGCTCGACATCGCCGACGGGGAGTTTCTCGTGCTGGTGGGGCCGTCGGGCTGCGGCAAGTCGACCACGCTGCGGATGGTGGCCGGGCTCGAGGAGGTGACCGGCGGCGAGATCCGGATCGACGACCGGCTCGTCAACGACGTCGCCCCCGGCGACCGCGACATCGCGATGGTGTTCCAGAATTACGCCCTCTACCCGCACCTCTCCGTCCGCGACAACATGGCCTTCGGCCTGAAGATGCGGGGCACGCCGCGGTCGGAGATCGACCGCCGCGTGGCCGACGCCGCGGCGGCGCTCTCCATCGAGCCCCTGCTCGGCCGCCGGCCGCGGGAGCTCTCGGGCGGCCAGCGGCAGCGGGTGGCCCTGGGTCGGGCGATCGTCCGCGAACCGGCCGTGTTTCTGTTCGACGAGCCGCTCTCGAACCTCGACGCCAAGCTCCGCGTGCAGATGCGGGCCGAGCTGGCCCGGCTGCACCGGCGGCTGGGCACGACGGTGATCTACGTGACCCACGACCAGGTGGAGGCGCTGACGCTCGGGGACCGGATCGTGCTGCTGAACCACGGCGTGATCCAGCAGGCCGGTGAGCCGCTCGAGATCTACCGGCGGCCGGCCAACCGGTTCGTGGCTTCGTTCATCGGCAGCCCGACGATGAACTTCTTTCCCGGGGCGATTCGCGACGGGATCTTTCTGGTCGAGGGATCCGACCTTCGTCTGCCGCTCCCCGCCGAGGCCTGCGGCGCGCCGTCGGGCCAGGCCGTGCTGGGCATCCGGCCGGAGGACTTCCTGGCAGGGCAGGGGGGCGTTGACGCCACGCCCTTCACGTCGGTCGCGCTCGATGTCGTCGAGCACATGGGCCATGAGACGCTCGGCCACTTCGCCCTGGCCGGTGGCAGCGACCACGTCGTGCGGCTGGCCGGCGACATCGCGGCCCAGCCGGGCGACCGGGTGCCCTTGGCCGTGCGGCCCGGCAGCATCCACCTGTTCGCAGCCGACGAGGCCGGCCGGCGGCTGAACTGACGCAGCGCCCCTGGTGGACCGCCGGCCCGTGCGCGTCGGACGGATCGACCTCAGCTGTTCCGGCCGGGAAACAGTTCGACGACGACGCTGCCGGGAGCCTTCGCGAGCTATAACCGAAAGTCGTGTTCCGTAGAGGGAAAAGAAAAAGGCGGCGTATCCTGCTGTGAGTCATTTCACCAACAGCAGCCCACGACGGGCAGAAAGGATACGCCACCATGCGAGGTTTTAC